>CAMFLX010000233.1 GCA_945957555.1 uncultured Cytophagales bacterium | reverse complement strand
CATGTGAATGACCCAAACATTCCAATCTTAGTTCCTGAATACATTAAAGATGTTCCATATATAAAGGAATTCATGGAGATATCAAATCTTTTGACTCATAAAAATCTGGTATTCGTACAACAGAGAGCTAATTATTATATTTCTGAAGCTGCGTATTTTGTCAAAGCAAAATCCATTGATCACGAATTGACAACAAAGATTTTAAATTCCATAGATCAAAGGCTGTTTGAATTAGACCCAGAAAACAGCAACAGGAAAATTTTCTTAACTCGAGATAAAAACAAGATTAGATCTATAAAAAACATTGACCAAATTCTAGATATTGTAACCAACCATGGATTTGAAATCATTGACACGGAAAAAATGAAACTGAAGGATCAAATTAAATTATTCGCAAACACCTCCGAAGTCATAGGGGTACATGGTGCAGGATTAACCAATTTGATATTCAGAAATGGCGCTCCTTTGAAACTTTTTGAAATTTTCAACAAAGAGGTTACCCCTGAATTCTACCAAAGAATATGTACACAATTTGATTACAAATACTATTCTATGATTGGTGGTGCTTCCGATCACAATGATAAACAACGATTTGAACTCGACCCAGAAGAATTTGAAAAACAACTCTTGATCTTCGAAAGTATTCAACTCAACTAAAGCGACACACCAAACTTCTTCCTCCAGATCTCAAATGAAATGATCCTCCAAACGATCAGCATGGAGTTGTAGTCAAGGCTATGGTTACGAATGGCATCAATAAGGCTTTGCGTATTATGAAACAAATCTTTAGTCTCCATTAACACATCAATTACCCAGTCTTTTTCAGCCATAATCATATCCTTTAGAGGCGTATAAAAGCCTATCTTGTCTTTACGATCTATGATTGACTGTGGCAAATAGTCTTTACAACTATCTCTCAAGATAGATTTGTACTTGCCGTTCTGAAAGAAATATTTCGATTTGTATTTATTCAAATGCTCTACAATCCTATGATCCAGAAAAGGCATCCTGCCTTCAATAGACTCGCTCATGGTGTTCCTATCGTCGTAATGCACCAAATGCGGCAAATAGGTACCATACAGAGAGGATTCCCATAAATCATACACATCGTGGTAGGCCAGCAAATTGACTTGGGCATCGTTCACTTCTTTAAGCAAGGCTTCATCGATCCAGCTCCTTCTTCCTTGGCGGGAGTTCATACGAAGTCTTCTCTCCAAATTGGGAGACAGCGCACCTAGCGCTATCCTAGGCAATTTAGATTTAGTATTGGGTTGCGCTTTAACATTTGCTATAAACTCTTTAAAATAGCCACTTCTCAAATAGATGGACATGAGACCGTTGGAAGTAGAGGGGTAACCCAAAAACATCTCGTCGGCTCCTTGCCCCCCCAACAACACCTTCACATTGTTTTCCTTTGCCAATCTCATGATAAACTTATGAGCAATGATGGAAGGGTCGCCAAAAGGCTCTTCTTGGATACCAATGACACTGTCCAACTGTTCAGAGATTCTGGTAAGACTCAACTCTTTCCAGATCAAATGTAGCTTTTCTGTACCCCACATTTTTTCCACATCACGGACATATCGTGACTCGTCCCATTTGCTCCCCTGAGTTTGTGCAGTAAATATAGGAATGTTCGTAGCATCGGAAACCTTAGTAAGTATCCCTACCACTATACTGGAATCAATCCCTCCCGAAAGCGAAGCACCAATTTTCACATCGGCGATCAACTGTGACTTTACAGCCTCTTCCACAACACCCTTTATTTCTTCCAGCCCAGTATTGGAAAGTTCTTGCTTCTCGCTTTCCTTAAGCTCTTGGATGTGCCAATACTTTATGGGCTTCACAGCCGAGTCTCCCATACTCAAGTAAGCATAAGTACTAGGAGGCAATTGATATATACTTTTAAAAAATGTCTCCTCCCCTAAATGTCCATAGTTACCCAAAGCCAAATACTCGACTACAGCCGTCTGATTTATGCGATCTGTACCGATAACGCTCAGTAAAGGCTTGATTTCGCTTGCAAAGAAAATACCCTTGTCGTTAATGTTCCAATACAATGGCTTTTGGCCAAATCTATCTCTAGAGATCAGAAGCTTTTGAGTTTCCTTGTCCCAAAAAGCCAAAGCCCACATGCCTACAAGTTCTTCAAAACACTTTTCCTTGAGGTCAACAAGGAGTCGCAATAAAGTCTCCGTATCGCTGTGACCTCTCCATGTTGCGGTGGGATAATATTTCTCTCTAAGCTCTAGATGATTGTAAATTTCACCATTGAACACCAACACATAACGACCATCAGCAGAAAGCATGGGCTGCTTTCCCGCCTCACTTAAGTCTTGTATGGCTAGCCTTCTGTGACAAAAATGTACCTGTTCATCTGAGTAAAAGCCAAATCCATCAGGACCCCGATGGATCATTAATGTACTTGAATCATTGATATATTTTTCACCAAAATGAGGATCAAATCCTAGATAGCCAGCTATTCCGCACACATTTATTCGTTTATGTTTGTGGCAAATGTAGTAAATTTGCAGTTGAAATAAAGAAAGGAAGAAACCTTATTATCAATCTTCGTTTACAATATTGAGCGTTAAACAATTCTAACCTTAGTCAAATACCACATTAACCCAGTCAAATACCTACTTTATTCATTGGTGCTAGCGACGCTGTGTCTTCTTTTCTATTTTTAAATGCTTTTAAAATTTAAGTCCTTATGAAAAAGAAAGACACACTACTCGCCTTGGCAACTGCAGCCTTATTGTTCAACAGTTGTACCCATGCACAAACAGTGCAACAAGAATCCCCCAAAAACACTACTCAGCTTCTTGTGGGTCCTGAACTACCTAAAAAGAAAAAAATCAAACTGGCACTATTGCTTGACACAAGCAACAGCATGGACGGACTTATCGATCAGGCCAAAGCCCAACTCTGGAACATTGTAAATGAACTTTCCAAAGCCAAATACGATACCACCAAGCCTGAGATGGAAATAGCACTCTATGAATACGGCAATGACTGGATCAGTGCCAAAGAACAATATGTACGAATGGTAACACCTCTCACCACAGATCTGGATAAAATTTCGGAGGATCTTTTTGCACTCAAAACCAATGGTGGCAGCGAGTTTTGTGGAGAAGCCATCCATAAAGGCCTAAACCAACTCGACTGGGACAGTACCAGTTCCGAACTTCAAGTCATGTTCATTGCAGGTAACGAACCCTTTGATCAAGGCTTATACAAATATGAGAAAGCTTGTAAAAAGGCTAACAATTGGAATGTATTTGTGAATACGATTTTCTGTGGCAATGAACAAGAAGGAATTAATACCTCTTGGAAACAAGGAGCTGACCTTACCAAAGGATTCTATACCTCTATTGATCAAAACCAGCAGGTGGTGTTTATAGAAAGCCCATACGATGACCAGATAGAAGCACTCAATGACAGCCTCAACAATACCTACGTCTACTATGGTAGCCAAGGGGCGATCAAGAAGGACAAACAAGTACAACAAGATGAAAACTCCTCTAAATATGGAAAAAGCAACAAAGTAAATAGAACCGTCACTAAATCTAAGGCAATTTACAAGAATGACTCCTGGGACTTGGTGGATGCTGCCAAAAGCAAAGACTTTAAGGTCTCCACTGTAGATAAAAATTCGCTACCAAAGGAATTTAAAGATCTGAACGACGAACAGCTTAAAGCAAAGATTGCAACGCAACAACAGAAAAGAGATCGAATCAATAAAGAAATTACAGAACTAAGCGTAAAAAGAGAAGCTTACTTGATAGAAAAGAGAAAAGCCACACCCACCAATAATGACCTGGGGAATGCCATTATAACAGCACTGAGAAAACAGGCAGCGGCTAAGAATCTTAGTTTTGATTTGTAATAAGAGGAAAAAAACAGCTCCAGCTTCCTTCTATGGCTAGAGCCACTTTTTAAAACGTTATCACCTACATATGAGTACCCAAAGGCACGAACATATTACAATAAATGAATCATTAAAATTGAACTACTTATGAAAAATAAATACCTGCTATTTGTCTTATCAACTTTGGCTATAGCATTCAACAGCTGTATTCATGAGCAAGCAAATACGCTACCAAACACTGGGCTGCTACACTGCAAACCAAAACCAAGAGCCAAACTTACTTCAGATCATAAGCCCCTCAATCAAGACTTGCCCAAGTCTGATCAAATCTGTTCTAAAAGCCATGAATTAGATCTGATTTACGAGGAGGATTTAGCATGGTATTAATATTGAATATTATTTAATCTAGCACAAATCTCTTTATTTTTTGGCTATTAGCTCAATAAGTTTAGTAGCACAATTTTCACCATCCATGGCTGCCGACACAATACCGCCTGCATAACCAGCACCTTCACCACAAGGAAACAAGCGACGCACCTGAACATGCTCATAGGTATCCTTATCCCTTGGGATACGCACCGGAGAAGAGGTACGACTTTCCACACCAACAATTTGGGCGTTGTTGGTCAGGTAGCCCCGCATCTTATTTCCAAAATCCTTAAAAGCATCCCTCAAGCGAGAAGTGATAAAATCAGGAAGTACCTCATCCATACTTACAGAACTAAGGCCTGGCTGGTAAGAGCAATCTAAAAGAGTGGCACTTACTTTTTTGTTCACAAAATCTTGCATGAGCTGTGCGGGAGCTTTTTGTGTATTACCTGCCAGTACACATGCATTCCTCTCTATGGCTTGTTGAAATCGTAAGGCTGCCAATGCACCATGCTGATGATAAGCCTTGATGTCTTCATTTTCCACAGAGACTACAATGCCCGAGTTAGAGAACTCACTATCTCTTTTAGATGGTGACATGCCGTTAACCACCACTTCGCCCTGTTCAGTGGCTGAAGGCACAATAAAGCCTCCTGGGCACATGCAAAAAGAGAATACCCCTCTTTGGATCCCTTTATAGTTGGTTTGAGTAACCACGGAATAACTTGAAGCGGGTAAATAATCACCCCTATCGTCACAATGATATTGTATGGAATCAATAAGTTTTTGCTGATGCTCAATACGAACACCTAAGGCAAAAGGCTTACTCTCAATCTGAATCTTTTTCCGATCCAACAGCTCAAATATATCCCTAGCCGAATGCCCCGTAGCCAAAATCACCCCCTCTCCTGTAATTTCTTGACCATTTTGGATCACTACACCTTTACAGACATTTTTCTCCACGATCAAGTCCACCACCTTGGTATCAAACAATACTTCTCCTCCATGCACCCTTATGTTTTCACGAATCGTTTCTATGATCTTGGGCAGTTTGTTGGTCCCAATGTGCGGATGCGCATCTACCAAAATATCTTCTTTGGCACCATGTGCTACCAATATTTCAAGAATCCTCCTGATATCACCCCTCTTGCTAGATCTTGTATAAAGTTTACCATCGGAATAAGTACCCGCGCCACCTTCACCAAAGCAATAATTACTCTCAGAGTTCACGATGTGGTCTTTATTGATGGCCGCCAAGTCCCTACGTCTTGCACGTACATCTTTACCCCGCTCAAGCAAAATCGGTTTATAACCTAACTCAATACAACGTAAAGCCGCAAACAAACCTGCTGGCCCTGCCCCCACAATGATGATTTGTTTTTTAGTAGCAACATTTGCAAAAGTAGACTTATAGGTAATTGTGGGCGGTAGCGGTTCATCAAGAAAAAGGCTCAAACTCAGATTCACCAAAACTTGCCGGCCACGAGCATCAATGCTTCTGCGCTCTTTAAGCAGGTTTACTTCTTTATGTGCAGGAATATGTCCTTCTTTGTTCAGGTGCTCAAGAAGTGCTGTATCATCAAACGCCACAGAAGGCAAGAGTCTCAAATCTAGTTTTTTGATCATTGTGTAAGGTGTTTATCCTTAAATATTTTGAGCCACAAAGTTAAAAATATTTTCTCTTCTAAAAACCTCAATTATAAGGATGATGCAACATGTTTGGTGCTAAAAATCTCTGGATTGGAGTAACTTTTACACTTTCATATCGTATTGATTTTCTGGATTCTGTTTTTAAACTAAACTATCACATGCTTTTTGAATTCAACAATTCCATTCGGACCAAGATTTCTATTTCTGTCGGTGCCTTTGCTTCTGTGGTCCTCATATGTATCATTGTGTTTACAACTTTAAGAACCCGTAAAGATGCACTCTCCAGCGCCGAAAAGCTAGCACTTGCAGAAAGTCGGGAATATGCCAAACATATACAACTGCAAATGGAAAGGGCTATTATCACTAATAGAGGCCTCGCTGAAACGATAGGAAGCCTAAAAAATGCTAATGATGCCAATTTAAACAGAGCGGAAGTAACGACCCTGTTAAAATCTATTCTCGTAAAATTTCCAGATTTTCTTGGCACATATACAGTTTGGGAACCTAATATGTTTGACCATAACGATTCGGCATACGTCAACGCACCTGGCCATGATCAAACGGGGCGACTTATACCTTATTGGAATAGGTTTAGCGCCGACATCAAACTAGAAGCTGTAAAAGACTATACTGATGAAGTATCAGCAGCATGGTATTTTCAACCTAAAAAAACAGGTAAAGAAACCATGACAGATCCTTATACTTACCAAGGAAGACTCATCGTATCAGCCATCAACCCTATCATGGTAAGCGGTCAATTTGGTGGCGTGTCGGGGATAGACTTGAGTATGGAATTCGTCCAAAAACTAGTTGATGACTTTCATTTATATGGAGACAAAGCCGGTATTGCTATTTTATCGGACGAAGGCAATGTTGTAGCGGCAAACAAAAGACCTAAGATCGCTGGCAAATTGATTTCGGAACACATCAGATATATCCCAGAAAACCTCTTCAACACCACTAATGAACAGGTGCTTATCCACGATGATACCATAAGGGCCTATGTACCATTTCGTTTAGGAGAATCTGGTAAAGTATGGGTTGCTCATGTCTTGATTCCTGAAAGCGTATTACTAGGTAGTTCACGATCTATGCTGATCATATTGATCCTCACCGGCCTCTCTTGCATTTGCATATTGGTATTTGGAATCTATTACTTTGCTGGCAAACTCACCAAACCCATTCTATCCATTGCCAACTTTGCTGAAAACATTGCTATGGGCAAGCTTGACAAAAAAAATCAAATCTTGGATTCTAGCCAAGAGGTAAACAAACTACATCGGTCATTTGACAAAATTGCTGAGGCACAGGAAGACATTACTACTGTATGCAAATCTATCGCTGAAGGAGACTTCTCCAAGAAAGCCAAAGTACGTAGCGAACATGATGAACTGGCGATCTCTGTGAACAAAATGATTGACAACCTCAAACTGGTGGCTATTGAAGATAAAAAGCGAAACTGGGTCACCGAAGGTCTGGCTATTTTCGCGGACATCCTTAGGTCTGACAACGACCTTAATAAGTTGGGAGAGAACACAATTATACAATTAGTCAAATACTTGGGAGCCAACCAAGGTGCTATATTTATCTACAATGATGATGACAAAAATGACCCCCATCTTGAAATGATCGCTTGCTATGCTTATGAGCGCAGAAAACACATCAACAAAAAAGTAGAGATAGGAGACGGGCTCGTTGGGCAATGTTTCTTGGAAAAAGAAACCATCATCCTTAAAGAAGTACCTCAAAACTATATCAGAATTACCTCTGGACTTGGCGATGGTACGCCTCGCTTTCTGATCGTTGTGCCCATGAAACGTGAAGAAAACGTGATGGGGATTATAGAGATTGCCGCGTTCAAACCCCTTGAAGAATATCAGATTAAATTTGTGGAAAAACTGGCTGAAAGTATTGCCTCTACAGTATATAATGTAAACATCAACAAGAAGACTGGTGAGCTGTTAGAACAATCGCAAATGCAAACTGAGGCCATGAGAGCTCAAGAGGAAGAAATGAGACAGAACATGGAAGAACTTCAAGCTACTCAAGAAGAAATGGTACGCAAAGAAC
>CAMFLX010000232.1 GCA_945957555.1 uncultured Cytophagales bacterium | reverse complement strand
TCAATTATCTTTAGGTTCGACATGCGGGCAAAGCCCTAACATGATCGAACAGCAGTAACAGCAGTATAGTTTAACCATTGGCAAGAATCCGAGTCTGGAGACTCTCAATAGCGCAAGAGTCCCCTTGTGCTCCTCATATTTGCAGCGTCCGCTGCTTTAGACGCAGTTCTCATCCCTTTTCGGCTAAAGCCAAATTTAATTTTTTGTAAGGCTGTCAGGCTGTTCGATTTCTTCCGCAGGAGGAAGTCGAACTTAAGGATAATGTAGGGTCTCCAGACCCGGATTCCTACAAACACCTCGACAATATTACCAATATTTCCTGTTTTGAAAAACAGCCCCAATGCTTAAATTTGTCTATGGCTCAAACTTACCGAATCTATGACCAACATGGTCAGTATTATGTTACTATCACTGTGGAACAGTGGGTTGATGTATTCACGCGCAGGGACTATATCGATATCGTCCTCGAAAGCCTCAGGCACTGTCAAAAGAAAAAAGGGCTCAAGATCTATGCTTGGGTACTTATGACCAACCACATACATGCAATTATCAGTAGTGATGGAGAGCCGCTCAGCGACATCATCAGAGATTTTAAGAAATTCACGGCAACACAGGTTGTGAATGCAATAGCATCAAACCCAAGGGAAAGCAGGAAACATTGGCTGCTGTGGCTTCTCAAAAATGAGGGATCCATTGCCTTTTGGCAGGATGGCTACCATGCAGAGGAAATCTACAGCAGGGACTTCTTCGATTCGAAACTGAATTATATACACCTCAACCCTGTAAGGGCTGGTATTGTGGAAAAGGAAGAGGAGTACCTCTATAGCAGTTGTGGGGACTTTTATGGAATACGGAAAGGATTGCTGGAGCTTGCCGAACCTTGATTATTGGCACTGGCTAGTTGATTGGCAGGAATCCGGGTTGGAAACCCTCAATTATCTTTAGGTTCGACATGCGGGCAAAGCCCTAACATGATCGAACAGCAGTAGCAGTTGTGGGGACTTTTATGGAATACGGAAAGGATTGCTGGAGCTTGCCGAACCTTGATTATTGGCACTGGCTAGTTGATTGGCAGGAATCCGGGTTGGAAACCCTCAATTATCTTTAGGTTCGACATGCGGGCAAAGCCCTAACATGATCGAACAGCAGGTTCGTCTCTTCATTCTTGAGGCTTTTAAGTATTTGAACTCCCCTTAGGATTGAGTTTAAATCTCACCGTGTCTTTTACCAACTGCGTATCGTTTTTGTTGAACTCTCGGAGTTCGGTTACGATATTGGGGTTTTTCTCAATTTGTTTTACGATAATCTCGTAGGCGATTTCCTTGATACGCTCCGCATGTTCGTTTTCTTTATGGTATTCGTATTTAAGTACTTGTAGAAAAGTCTCCCTGTTTTGGTCGTGAGTCTCAGTACTATATACACTTTCCAGTTCCTTGCCTAGGATCTTAGGATCGTTGATGTTGTTAAAGTAATTATTGAGGCAGTTAAAGGCGTCTTTTTGCGATCTCCAACCTTCCCTCAAAAGATCTTGCGCACCTGTTTCATTCTCCATTTTATTGCGGTAGAGCAATGAGGCCTTTACATACTGGCCTGTTAGCTTATAGTTATCCACTACTTTTTCGTAATGTACATAGGCCTCTTTCTGTTTGTGAATGGACAGATACAGGTCACCTACTTTTTCATCTTGATTGAGCTCTTTGTAGATGTCGATGGCCTCCATGGTCATGTTGCCTTTTTCGTAACATTCCGCAGCTTTGGTTTTGTTGTTGGCATACTTGAGGTAGAGGGATGCTGCCTCTTGGTAGTGTTTGCCATTCTCCAAGGTTTGCGCCGCTAAATGATAGTTCTTTAGGAGCTTCATATACACAAAAGCCGCCTTATGGTACTCCTGTTGTTTGATGAGCTCTTCGGCAGTCTTGTGGTATTGGTTTTGTAACTGTTGGTATTGGTCATGAGGCATTACGCCACCGCTACCACCGTTGCGATGGTTGCCTAAGCTTCCAGAACTGTTGTTGAAAAGGGAGAAATCAAACCACTTTTTGCTAAGGTCTATTTTAAAGGCCTGACCTCCGCGTACGGTTCCGTTTTCATCCAACGGAATTGCATACTTTAATGCCTCATTGGGGTCATTTTTAAGCATTTCTAGCAGGCGTTCTATGGCTTTTTGATTCCTCTTTTCAAGTGCTTCATAGTCCTCCTCCATGTTTTTCATCCATTGCCCGTTTTTAGGGGTGAATAGGTTTTTGAAGAAGCTCAAGAGAGAATGCAAAGGTTTGGGAGCTTCTTCTTGGTTTGAGGATCCTTCTTTTGGGTTCTTTTTAGAGAAGATCTGTTTGTATAGCGCCAATTTCGCTTTTTCAAAGACATTCAGAGGCTTGTCTTCGAGCTTCTGTTTGGTGGGGAAGGCTTTTTCTTCGAAATTTTTGAGGACTTCTTCTGGCGGTACAGGCTTTACCTGAAAGCTATGCACCTGCATGGGTATGAATACCGAAGGTGCTGGTTCGGTGATCAAAACATCTTGTTTTAGTGGTGCTACCATCAGGCTTTGCCAGTCTACCGTCTCTGTAAGTGCAATTAAGCCCAATTCTGGGTGCAATAAATGGATTTGCCCAGCTAAGAGCTTTTCTATTTCAAGATCGGTAACGCTTGGGAACAAGTATGACTTCTCTGGGATAAAGAGCAAATGATTGACTACCTGACAGTAATTGTTTCTGCCTAAGTCTATATGTTTGTCACTACTGGAAAGTACCACTAGACAGCCCCATATCGTATTAGCCTTGGTATCGGGGAGGGGATAGACCTTGATCTGCTCTAGGGCAAGGGACATCTCTTGGATTTGTGCGATCCAGTAGCTGGGTGAGGTACCCTTGATCAAGATACCGCCCAAAGGATATATGTTTTTGTCTTGATATTTAAGCTTTAGTTCCATAAGCCTTGATGTCGTTGATGAATGTCTCTATATGTGTTTTCCAGAAATGCTCGGCTTTCAGGATCCTTAAGGGTATCTTATCGTGCTCAGGAAGGAAATAATTAGAGCCGGCAAATTCAGATTCAGTGCTGATACCCAATGGAGTATCGAGCGAGGAGGGAATGTAGATGGTTTTGCCTCCTGTTTGATTGGGTACGATTTCAAATTCTGCACCATCAGTATTTTCCAATTTTAGTTTCAACAGCAAGTCTTCACTCTCGGTTTTGGTTAAGTAGGATTTGATGGTAATGGGTGCAATTGCATCCACAAAATTTTTAGCTTCTAAAAGACCTAAATCCATATTGTCTTTTAATGATCTGATCAGTGCAAGCTTATTGGTTCCAGTGCTTTTTAATACCAAATCGTAAGTGTGGCCGTGTGCGTAACTCTTCAAGATCAACATGCCCGAGCGACTGACACTCACTGTACTGCCGTTGGGGAAGGTAAATTCTGTTTTGCTGCTAGCCCTTGCCTCAATTGCTTTTTTGGTAGCATAGGAATGTAAAAGTTGCATACAAATCTGAGGGTTGATACAGAGTTTATGGTTGTTAAACACAAGTTCATTTTGCTCATTGATGAACACTTGCTTGAGGTTTCTCAGTACGCCTGCAGTGCTGGGGATAACTCTGATCAATTGCTCCTGTTTTTCCTTACGCTGCTGACAGGCCGCTTTTAATTCTGTAGGTACACCTTCCTGTAGGTTGATCTCCAACTCTTTGCCAAGTTCTATTTTCCAATGTTTAATAGAATGGTCATAGAGGTAGTAAAAGCAATCTTGGTAAAAGATGAAGTTGTACGTGGAGAACTTCCATCCTTTGAAATGTGCACTTTTCTTCTCGCCCGTGTTTAGGTTGAGCAGGTGTAATTCTTTATTTTGGGCATTAAAGGCAAGTAAGAGATAGGCCCCAGTACTGGTAAGCCCCACTTCAAATTCACCAGAAATAAAGGGGAGGTTTTCATATACCAATTCCCAGCCTTTGTTATGCTTGTCGGCGATGTTGCGCAGCTTCAGAAGGTCGCGGTTCTGCGTAATTTGAAAAACCGTACCATCGTGCGTACTGAGAATCCTTTTGGGGTTCATCGTACTGGGAAACAAAATAGGGTATTGAGAAGCTACTTTAGGTACCGGAGGGCTCGGCACAGGTGTAGGTTTTTCTTTATTCCACAGTTCTGCAAGTGCAAGCTTCATGTATTGCACATGTTTTTTGCCTTTTTGCTGCTTTTTGTAAACGTTGATTTCTCCCAAGTTATCGGTATGGATCCAATATTTGAAATATTCGTGAAGGTCTGCCATGGTCTTGAGCATACTGGGAAGCTGTAGGGTTTCCGAAGCCGAGATCAAGAAGATTTCGTGGTTTTTGTCTTTTACCTGCTCTTTACAAAACTTTTCTAAGCCCTGAGCGGGGTGTAGGCAGCCTTCGAGTATTTGAAGACCAGCTATGACGGCATCTATGTTGTGAATGTAAATCTCTCGATAGGCATTGCCCACAACAAAAATACGGCAAGTAATATTGGTTTTCGGGTGTTTGGCTATGGCCAGGGCAATCGCAAAAGCTATGTTTTTGGGCGTGCCCCAGTTCTTGATGGAAACATCTATCAAGATGATGCGCTCTTGTTGGTTGGAAGCAGGGGGAATCTCCCTATTGAGATACAAGGCCTCATTATTAGCCAGCCTTGACAAAAACAAAAGATCGTCGTTGGCAAACTCCGAAATCAGTAATCTGCCGAAGTCTCCCTTATTGGTAATGTCGGAAACGCCACCCATGGGCTGCTCACTTGGTAGGCTTAGGTGATAGGGGATGTGTAAACCAGACCAGATACTTTTGATTAATGAGCCCACATGAAATGTCTTGGATTCGTCTATAAGCTCCTGGACAAAATCTTTGCTCGGAAGTTCAGGACTTTCTTCAAGTTGTAGGGTTTCCTCTGGAAGTGTAGGCAAACTAGCCATGCGCTCTATGATGGTCTTGGCATCAGGAAAGCGCTTCTTGAGTAAGGCAAAGGTTCTGAATTCTTCGTAGAATACATGTCCATTGAACTTTTCTTTAAGCGCAATGTTCATATTCAATTGTCCATTGCCCTTTAGGTCATCGGAAATGCTCTTAGAACTTTTTAGAGAATTGATGTTGTGACAGTTGTTGAAAAGGGTCTGTAACATCAGGACTCTCGGATGACCCGATTTGTACGTCTGAGGTAGAGTAGCCAGGATTTGCATCATTTCCAGCACCTCATCCAGGAATTGCTTAGATTGTGGCAACTGTGCGGTGAGTGTTCTAAAGATTTTATCTATATGCCCAATGTCTTCAGCAGCAGAGGGATTGGTGGCTATAACAGCTAATAACAAGGAACCAAAGGGAGGCAAACCCTGAACCGAAATCTTTTCGATGATGTCGAAGATCAAAGGTTTGTAGGCAATGGTGTTTCCTGTAGGAATGGCCAGTACTTCGGTGGCGTCTTCCCATTGCCAAAAATAATCTTGATATGATTGAAAATAGCTAGGCATGGTGTAAAGTGTTCATACTTTGCCTGAAAGAACTTAGCGACAAGGCTTCCACGTATCTTTTAGGGATGCAAAAGTAGCTCGCGTCGGTATTCCAGACGATCCATTGGTCTTGGTCTGGATTGATGAGGTTTTCAATGAATGTATGCAAGCTGTATTGTATAAAGTCGTAACCTGTAGGCAACAAGCTGTTTCCCTTACGCCAAAACACTTGCCCTTGTATGGGCAGTAATGGGGTTCTCAATACTAGCGCTTTTTCTGTACCAACCAGCACCCAGTCGAGATTTTTGAGCCGTATTTCTGGGGCCATCCTTATATACTCTTGAAGTACAGACAGAGGAGTTAACAAAGCAAAAGCCTCTTGTTCTACATGAGAGAGGGTCAATTCAATATGTATGGGCTCTGTAAGCCCAAAGTAGTTGTGGTTTAATGCCGGTAGCTGCAAAGGCAAGCCCCTTTCTATGTGCGTCCATAGGAGTGAGGGAATATTGCGCTCTGGCAAGAGACTACCTAAAGGGAAAAGCTTCTGATCTTTGGCATAGTACAAGCTTTTTTGAGGCAGACTTTTGACTTCCAAGGCATCCATTTGGGCAAAAGACAGGTCTTTGATCCAGATGAGCGCTTCTTCATAGCCGATCTTGAGCTGTGACCAATGTCTGATGCTGCCCAAAGTGTCTTTGTGGCTTACCGCAACGGAGAGGTAATAGCTTATATCGTTTGCAGAATGCTGTGCCATAATACCTCGATCTCTGATTGTATGTGCTGTTTGTGTTCTTGGCTTTTGATCCAACTACAGCGGGTTTGTAAGTAGCGTAACTTGTCTTTGACAATGTTTTGTTCTTCAAACGAAAGCCCGCCTTGTTCCCATTTACCTTTGAGAAGATTGATTTCTTTGGCCAACTCTTCGGCATTGGGAGTTTTGTTATACAAAGCCTGTGGATGCGCCTGAGGCGATGGATCTTTTTCTATGATACTGTCTATGATCCCCGCCAAGATTTCTATTTGTTCTTCGGTGTCCCAGATGTACTTCAATACCCAAAGGTCTGATAAGGTAGCTTCTTTACGATTACAGAAGACGGCACTTGCTGCGATTAAGTTTTGTATTTTCACAGCTCTTCTGTCTGATACCTTGATGCCCGTATTCCTTAAGTTATGCACCAAGTCTACGTATTGCTTTCTGATCGGGGAGAGGTCTACCGCTTTGCACTGCTTTTGAAGTTCTATCAGTTCTTGTGGAATGATGCTTGGTCGCGCAGTTTCTGCACGCATTTCGAGTTTCCAGCCTGCTAAAAGTACCTCTTCTAAGTGGTCTGGATCTACATAGTCGCATTTGATGCGGATCAAGAACCTGTCTAAGAGGGCGTTCAAGGCTTCGTCTTCAGGAAGGATATTACTGGCACCTACAAACATAAGCGCAGGGAGCTTTTTGGTTTCTTTACCTCTGCGGAAGATTCTCTCGTTCAGTGCCATAAGTAAACTGTTGAGAATGGCGCTATTGGCATTGAAGATCTCGTCCAGAAACACTAGAGAGGCTTCGGGCATCATACCTTCTGTATTGGTCACGAGTTCACCTTCTTTGAGTTTGTGAATATCAAAGGGGCCAAAGATTTCATTGGGCTCCGTGAATCGGGTGAGTAAGTATTCAAAGTTTTTACCACCTTCCACACATGAGGCCAAAAGCCTGATGATGGCACTTTTGGCGGTACCAGGAGGGCCGAGCAGAAAGGCATTTTCTTTGGCGATTAAACTGATGCCTAGGAGGTCTATGATTTCATTTTTGCCAATGAAACATTCCTTCAGATGGCTCAGTACGCTTTGTAGTTTATCTATTTGGTTCATTCCTGTATGTGTTCCTTATGTTGTATTTCTTTCCAAAATTCCTTAGCATATATGCCCAAACTTGCGCTCACCCAAGGTGCAACGGCAGGGTGCTGTGCTAATGTAATGTTTTTGTAAGTGATGACCCTATCGGTATACATCTTTTGTAGATATTTGTTTTTGTAGATGTCTTCGAGATTTAAATCAGTGATCTTCAAAGGATAAGCGATCCCTGAATAGTGCCATGTTTTCAAATGTGCCTCCAATATGGGGATCAATACGTCTTCTGGGTCTATCATATGTAAGTGCTTGATAATAGGTGTCAAGAAGCGCAAGGTTAAGTCTGCGGAGAGGATATCTTCTAGGTTTAAGATATTCCCAGTGTAAGCAGGTAGTAAAGAGGAGAGCTCCATTCCTTTGTTTTCTCTATACAGCATCAGTTGCGCTGCAAGATAAACTGTTTGCGCGGCCCAAAGTGCTACATCGGCATTGAATGTAGGGCCATGGGGGAAAGGATAGCTCAGACTTTCTTTCTCAAATTCCTCCTGTAAATAAGCTCTTGTGAGTATCAGTTCTTCATTGGAAATTGTCAACAAACTTCCGTACAACATTATTTCTTCATGTGCTCTTAAGTGCTTGATGCTGGACTGGCAAACAAAGTTACTTTACTAGCATTGTTAGCTTCTAAAGCGAAGGGTACA
>CAMFLX010000231.1 GCA_945957555.1 uncultured Cytophagales bacterium | reverse complement strand
CTACACTTATGCGATCGTCGGCAGCGTCAGATGTGTATAAGAGACAGCTATTATCCAAAAAAATCCCCTTAAAACACCAATACGACATCGTTTTCGCAAATAAATGTATGTTTAGCCCTCATTAGCGATCGCCTCTAGACATTAAAATGAATACATTTGAGAGTATAGTGGACTCAAAACTGAATTATAAAAATGACATCCAAATACATAGAAAAAAACCATATGTAAACTGATTCCCCACCGCCAAACAAGAGTTGCCTATTCGCACTCTTGGCTCCGAATCATCAATTTCATACATCACATAATTATTAATTTTTAAATCCATACAACAAAAATGAAAAAGCTACTTTTACGATTATCGTTTTGTGTCGGCATCATGCTTGGCACCTCAAATCTCATGGCTGTGACCAATGTCAAAGGTCTTACGGTACTGGTAAGTTTTAAAGATTCCAAGTACAACTACACCCCTGCACAAATTGACCCTATGATGAATCAAGCCACCGGATATACAGGCTGGGGCAATAATGGCTCAGTAAGTCAATATTTCAAAATCCAAACCAACAACAATGTGGTAATCAGTACTCAAATCATCGCGATTACTCTAAACCAAAACTTCCAATACTACGAAAACACCCCTACTTTCGACGGTGGGCAACAGCTTGCCAATGATGTGGTAGCCGCAATCAATGTCGCTTATCCTAATGGTTTTACGGGCTTGACCATGCACCCCACAGAAAACAGGCTGTGGATGTTTGCAATTCTCAGGGCCAACCCTGCCAATAAGGAGAGTGGTTCGGCTTATGGAATTACCGAAGACTTGAAAATCAAAAACAACGGAGCCGATATGCTGGTAAAACACGTGGCCGCGACGACCTATAAGGCTACCGATACCCCATATATTGGCACGGTATGCCATGAACTAGGGCATCAACTATTTGGCTGGCCAGACTTGTACATCAACAAAGACAACGGCAACACGAATCTTGGACACTATTGCCTTATGGGAAGTGGTGGTACTCCTACAAATCCAAGCCCTATTAGCGCGGTACTTAGATACAAAAAAGGCTGGGTAAGCACAGTTACGGATATTACCAATTCCAATAAAACTTACAGCATTACTGCCAACAGCAGAAGTACAGTATTCAGATACAAAAACACCCTTAATGCAAAGGAATATTTCATCATCGAGGCCCTCATTCATGGTGGCTATTACAGTCCGATTATTATGGGCAATGATCCTAATTCTACAGCAGATGACTTTGTGCCAGACCAAGGCCTTGCAATCTGGTATGTAGACGAAGATGGGGGGCTCGACAAGCCCACTTTCACGCCTGAGCCTCGCATCAAACTGGTACAGGCTGACGGTATGGATGAAATGCATGACCTGACCAAAACAGAACATGACTTTAGAGGGGATAACTCAGACTTGTTCAACGACCGATACCCTTCGTTTAACGACGATGCTTATCCTGTTTTCCGTTGGAAAGACGGTAGCTATACAGGTTTGAAAATCAAGAATGTTACAGCGCCTGCCGCTACCATGAAATTTACGGTAGAAGCAAGGCCTTATACCATCACCTCTACCGACGGTGCCAATGGCAACTCTGCTCCAAAAGGCATTGTAACGGTGGCTTCAGGTGGCAGCAAGACTTTTACCTTTAAGCCTGCCATTGGTTATGTGGTAAATGATGTAAAAGTAAACGGCAGCTCTAAGGGACCGATTACGAGCTATACATTCTCCAATGTAACGTCCAACCAAACCATTGCAGTAACTTATAAGACTACCACAACTTCTTTCCCTTCACCTTGGCTTAAAAAGGATATTGGAACCATCAGCACACCAGGCATCTCTGGCTATGCCAGCAGCAGCTTTAGGATAGAGACTTATGGCAGCGATATCTTCTGGAACAGTGACAACTTCCATTTCATATACCAACCTCTAACTGGCGATGGACAGATCGTGGCTCGTATTGCAGAAATGAACAAACCCAATATTTGGAGCAAGTCAGGGATCATGATCAGAGAATCCTTAAATGCAGATGCCAAACAGATCATGTTGATCAAAGCCGTATGGAACGGTCTCGCAACGCAGCTCAGACCCACTACAGGAGGTGGTAGTGAAGATGGGGTGATCAACCGTGATTTGGTAAATGTACAGTGGATCAAACTCAGAAGAATAGGCTCTACGTTTACTACGTACTACTCTAACAATGGTGTAAGTTGGATTTTGATGGATACTAAAACCATATCAATGTCAAGCACAGTATACATAGGGTTGTGTGCCGCTGGTGCTACAGCTAATACGCCAGTGGTTTCGGTATACGACAACGTAAAGGTAACCAAAGGCAGCGGTCTACCCAGAGAGGAAGACTTGGCTGATAGTTTCGCAGACCTTAATAGCGTGGGTATGATTTCAGCACCAAATCCTTTTGTGGATTATACCACTATTACTGTTGCTGATACGGAAGTTGATGCTCAGGCTACCGTTCTTGATCTTGCAGGAAACGTCATAGAAAACACCAGTTTTGTAGGTAGCACCAAGTTGGGAGCCAACTATCCCAGTGGTGTGTATATTCTTAGGATCAACAATGGCAGCAATACTCAGACCTTAAGGATTATTAAACAATAAATTTATTTTCTGTTACTTAAACAAAGGGACTTCACGGTGTGAAGCCCCTTTTATTTTAATTACTATCAAGGAGTTACCTTACTGTTTTTACTTTGTATTAGGGAAAAACAACATCCATGAGAGCTTTTTTACTTTTGTTCTGTGCAGGTCTTTTCTCCTCTTTTTCTACAGTCGCCTATAATGTGGTCGTCGCCGCCGATGGCTCTGGCGATGTTAAAACAGTTCAGGCGGCATTTGACAAAGTACCCAACAACAATACCAGTACATTTACCATTTTTGTAAAAAAAGGGACTTACAAAGAAAAGCTACGCCTTACTTCTTTGAAAAAGAATGTATCTCTCAGTGGCGAAAGTAAAACTGAGACCATACTTACGTACGATGATTATGGCAGTAAATCAGGGGTCGGCGGCACGGACTATTCCTACAGTACCCTAATCGAGGCTGATAATTTTTATGCTGAAAACATCACTTTTGAAAACACCATAGATTCAAGACTTGCGGCCTATTCGTCTGGTGGCCAAGCTGTGGCACTCATGGTCAATGCCGATAAGATCATCTTTTTCAACTGCATCATCCGTGGCTTTCAAGACACTTTCTATACCAAAGGACTTGGCCGTATCTATGTATCGTGCTGCCAGATCGAGGGCACAACAGACTTTATCTTCGGGGCTGGCATTGCTTTGTTTGAAAACTGCCTCATCATCAACAAAAAGAACTCTCATACTACTGCTGCAGCCAATACCTCACAAGCCAACAAATACAACTATGTATTTTTGAGATGCAAACTTATTGCCGCTGAAGGCGCCAATAGCGTAACTTTGGGTAGACCTTGGAAGCTCTATGCCAAGGTGGTATATCTTTATTGCGAAGAAGGTGCGCACATCAAAGCAGAAGGTTGGTCAGACTGGAGTTCGGCAAGTTATGCAAGCACGGCTTATTTTGCAGAATATAAATGTACAGGAGCGGGCTACCAACCTAGTAGTCGCCTCTCGTGGACTTATCAACTCACAGACACGCAAGCTGCGGAATACACAATGGCGAAGATCTTCGCTGCATCAGCAGCCTCCCCTGCTTACAGTTCTAGTTGGGCGCCTGCTGTGCAAAATCTAACTTGTAACAGTGTGATTACTGAGGTATCCGACGATCTTTTGAAAGAAACTCCTTTAAGTACGAGCCCGAATCCTGCAAGTACGCATGTGGATTTTCAATTTTCAGCCAATAGCGCTGACAAGGCTACCCTCAAAGTCTACAATACCGAAGGTCTATTGATCCTAGAACAGCAAAATGATATCTTATTGGGTAATAACAAAATAAGTATGAATACTGAGCATCTTAAAGCGGGTACCTACCTATATAGCATACTTCTAAAAGACCAAACGCTCAATGGACGGTTCATGATCGTTGGAAACTAACTCCAACAGGTGTTAAGCTAACCTGAATTCGGGATAAAGAACTAGTTATGAACCAATGCTCTGCGGGTGACGGCAAAAAGCGAGAGCTTTTTGAGCGAGTACTGCAGGGTGGAGCCGCATGGACAGGGCGGGGTGGCTTTGTGCGCAAAATGCAGCTAGATTTGATCCTTCCTGCCACCTTTTGTTTTGTTACTTTTATTTGGGTGGGCAAATAAAAGTAAAGAACGATGCATGCGGAAATCGTATTTAAACCAATACAGTCAAATTAAAATGCTCATAAACAAAAAGATATAAGCAATATGTACTTTTGCTTAACTCCTATTCAGGTTAGGCCATCAACTCATCGATCTTTTGAGTCATCTTTTTGAAGAAGTTACTTCTCTGTTTCTCAGAGGCACCACTCAAAAGAGATGATTTTTGCAAGGTACTTTGTATGTTCGCCATTTGCTCTTCACAAAAGCTTTCGTTGGAAGTACTGATGGTATTCATAAATAAATGACGGATATATACACGACAAGTATTGTTATATCTGGTTACGATATAGGTATTGTCGAGTCCTAATTCACTCATATAGAGTTCATAGCTTGCTCCTGAGGCTTTCTTCTTTTCCACGGTTTGTTTGTGAAGCACTACAATGAGGCGCTTGAGCTCCTCGCAAATAATCTGTAAGTCCTTTTTGTCATTAAAAAGGCCCAAGTCCACATAGTACTTAAGCTGAGTAATAGTACTGTCTATGGTTTCTTCAGTCCAAACTTCGACAGAGTCTATTTGATCATACAGTCTATAGATTTTATTGAGTAAGTCCTTAGTGTACAGATAATCTTCACTTTGCTCAATTTTGGCAATCTGGAAAGCATCAATGTTTTGAATGTATCGACACCAAGTGAAATATTTAAAAACCGTAAAATATTCAGAACCTAAAGTATAGAAAAAAGGTAATACCGTGGCTTGATAAATCAAGCTGCCATTGTGCGCTTTGATGATCTCAAGTTCTCTCTGTATTCCTTTAAGATAAGCAATAAAAGATTCTCTTGATGAAATGGATTCATAATTAAACAAAATCAATCCCTTCGTTTTCGTATTCGCAAATAGATCTAAGGATATCCCATATTTGTTAGAAATGAGCACAGCCTCTTCGAAACTCAAGTCGGTATCTCCCCTAAGTCTTCTATAAGCACTGTCTATGCTGATGTTGAGCAGCTCCGATAATTCATTCACCAATGAGATGCCACCGGGAATCTGTTCACGCACTTTTTCTAAAAACGATATTTGTATACTTCTGGCCTGCATGCTGTGTCTATTTTTCGCAATTTATCAAAAAAGGAATAAGCATTTGCAAAAAATGCAAAAAACACCAACCCTAAAGCTTAAAAACGATACAACAATTTGCAGATTCTGCTAAACGACTTCCCATATCAGTATTAATCAATTTCATAAGAGACTCATATTGTAGAACCTTTGGGTATCAAAAAAAATAAAGTCATGAAAAAAATAATTTTAACAGTCTTGTGCCTCTTAGGCAATGCCATTTATTCTCAAAAATTGGCTGTGTTTGACCTCTTCACCGAATTGCCCGACATGAGCCCCTCACAACTAGGAAATCTGGTAAGGCTAGAAGCCGACAAACTTGGTAAATACGAGGTATTGGATCGTTTTGACCTGAGCTATTATGCAAACCAGAAAAATCTCAAAATCTCTGATTGCTACGGTAAGACTTGTATGGAAGAAAACGGAAAAGCCTTGGGAGTAGATAAAGTATTGGGAGGAAGCGTGGAAAAGCTAGGCGATATTATCGTAGTAAATCTTAAACTGATTGATGTGGATTCTGCAAAACAAGAGAAATCATTGGTCAAAGAATTCGTGGTGCCCACTACCGAGATCAAAGCAATCATAGAACTCAGTTTAAGGGAGATGTTTGGCTTAGAAAACGATACAGAACTTATGAAAAAGCTTACCAATAAAGCAACCTTCGAAAGCACATTAAGCCACCCATTTGCAGAAAGGCTCAACTTGAACGGACCTCGTATGGGCTTTACTTGCTTCACAGGAACCACTGCAAAAATTCTCCATGCCAGCAAAAACGAGGGCGGTTTTGAAGCAAGACCAGTAATGTTTCAGTTTGGATATCAGTTTGAAACCCAATACCTCAACGAAGGTAATTATCAAGGTTTATTGGAGTTTATCCCTACGCTAACAGGTATGGATCAGGGCATGGTCATACCAAGTATTTCGATCTTAAACGGTCTCAGAAACAATAAAAACGGATGGGAATTTGCCTTTGGACCCACTTTTAACTTGGTAAGGATGGGTACGGGGTATTACGACTCCAATGGCACTTGGGTGTATCTCAGTGGATCTAACAAGACGCATCCTACTGGTACGGAACTAGAAAAGAGACTGGACAGTAGAAGTGATGAAGTATCCATCAATCCAGGTTTTATCATTGCTGCAGGAAAGTCCTTTAGATCTGGAAAATTAAATATCCCGCTTAATATTTACATCATACCTGCCAAACATGGCTTAAGAATGGGAGCATCCTTTGGCTTCAATGGTAAAAGAAAAAAATAATGCCGAACCATCCATCTAAATACTTCTGCTAATTATACATAGAACGGACCATCGCTGCGCGGTGGTCTTTTGTGTTTACCCGACAGACATTATCAATTATCTAATCACCGTAACAATGATATTTTCATGATCATCACAAATGATATAATAATCTCCCATCTTAACCTGATGGCCACTTTCGTCGGTACCATCCCAATTCCCTGGTACAAAGAGTTGTTTTTGGAGCATACCATTCTTGTCATAGATTTTAGCCACACCTGTATGAGGAATAAAGATCGTGGCCAAAGCACCAGTACTGTTAGGCGCCAGCACAGGATAGTTACAATCATCTGTTCTACTGATTTCAATCGTTCCAGTATAAGTTTGTGCACATCCATTTTTGTCTTTGATACTGAGTTGATAAGCCCCATCGTTCACGTGTATCATGGCTGTAGTTGATTTAATACTACTCTGTGTATGTTGGTTGGTTAATGTGTATTCATAAGGTTTAAAGCCTTGTTGCATAGAGGTTTCATCAATTAAAACCTGACCTTGATTTTTGCAATCAGCATTCACGAGTTGAGGCTTCAACTTGCTCAAATCCAGCTGATAGCTTTGAATCTGAATCGTATCTGTTGCTACACAAAGATTAGCCGAACTTACTTTTACACTATAGGTACCAGAGCTACTCACCTGAATACTTTGACTTTGAGCACCAGTAGACCATAGGTAAGTACTACCTGTGTTTTGCGCATCAAGTGTTAATGAACTGTTCACACAAAGTAGCGTATCATTACCCAGTTCCACTTGAGGTACTGCTGCAATTTCCAGGTCATAAGTCATTGTATTTATACATGTTGTGACATGAAAATATACAGTATGATTACCAATAGTACTTTTAGCAAAATCAATAGCACCTGTTATGGAATCGATGCTCAAGTTAGGTGAACCACTAAAAGACAAAGTAGAGAACTTACCCGAAATGATGGGTAAAGCTTTAGGCTCGTTTTGGCAATATTTTACTTTAGGATAAGTGATAGTAGCCTGAAAACCCTCCAGTACGGTGATCTCACTCAGTCCGCCCTCTACATACTGAGAATCGGCAGTGACCAACGCACCATCTTGAGCAGCAAATCTTACTTTTACACTGTCTACGATACAGTTGAGTGTTTTTTTCCAAAGTTTGAACTTGAAAGTTTCCCCAGTGGCTAAACCTTTAGCGCCAGCAAACACCCCATAGGCTGTAATATAGGTATTACTTTGTGACCATTCCAAAATACCCGCACAAGCCAAAATACCAACGGAGTCATAGAATACTCCAATGGCATCACCCGTTTCCAAAGGCTGACCGTTAAATTTTGGATTTGCAGAAGTATTGATGAACAAGGTGTGATTAGCACCCGTAGCTTGGACAGTCCAGGGAATGGACTGTGACCAGCCATTCCCTATGATTGCCAATAGTAGCAAAAGGATCCCTATTTTACCTTTTTCTAACATCTTTTTATTTTGATACTACAAATGTACCTCTTAATGATTCATTGTTAAACTT
>CAMFLX010000230.1 GCA_945957555.1 uncultured Cytophagales bacterium | reverse complement strand
TAGCCGTAATGCTGTATGTGCCAGCAACCACACCCGTCCAAGTATAAGTATATGGTGAAGTAGCATCGCTACCCAAAAGCGTAGCACCGTTGTAGAACTGTACATTGCTCACCGTACCGTTAGCGTCAGCCGCAGTTGCATTTATGGTGATGCTCGCTGGTGCTGTAAAAGTCGCATTGTTGGCAGGGGAAGTGATGCTCACCGTAGGAGGCGTGTTGCCTACCGTAACCGACACAGCGGTAGAAGTAGTTACTGCTCCCAAATTATCAGTAGCTTTAGCCGTAATGCTGTATGTGCCAGCAACCACACCCGTCCAAGTATAAGTATATGGCGAAGTAGCATCGCTACCCAAAAGCGTAGCACCGTTGTAGAACTGTACATTACTCACCGTACCGTTAGCATCCGCCGCAGTTGCATTTATGGTAATGCTCGCTGGTGCCGTGAACGTGGCGTTGTTGGCAGGGGAAGTGATGCTTACCGTTGGTGGAGCATTTACTACGGTTAATGATACCGCCGTAGAGGTGGTCACTGCACCTTGGTTATCGGTTGCTTTGGCTGTAATACTATAAGTACCAACAGCTACACCTGTCCATGTAAAGGAATATGGTGACGTGGCATCGCTACCCAAAAGTGTGGCACCGTTGTAGAACTGTACATTGCTTACCGTACCGTTAGCGTCCGCCGCAGTTGCATTTATGGTAATGCTCGCTGGTGCCGTGAACGTAGCGTTGTTGGCAGGGGAAGTGATGCTTACCGTTGGAGCAGGGTTTACACTTGCATCTACACCATAAAACTCTACCTCTGCTACGTTGCCATAACCACCAGCAGGACAGATATAACGTAAGTATCTGAATGCACCCGTATTGGTAACATTAATGCAAGTCCAGTTCATAATAGGTTCTGCAGTGATGACGGCCAAATCCACGTTGCCTGTACTAAAGTCTGCCGTATTACTTCCTTGAAACTTACCACCAGTCATACGGAAGGTAGCTCCCTCTCTAGGATAAAACTTAATCCCTGTAACACGATAGTCCTTATCAAGGCTTAAGCCTGCCCAAGCTACGTCTATTGGAGCATCAAAGTACGTATTGATGTTGTTGTCAAAAACATTATCACGTGTGCTTACTCCATCCCAAGCACCTGGTGTTCCTATCACAACAGTGCTCGTGATTTTGGGATCAACATAAGTACATATTTGTTCATGAATAATGATGCGAATTGGTATCGATGTAGAAACAGCGCCAGCATTATCTGTCGCTTTAGCCGTAAATGACTGCTCGCCACTCGAAATATTGTTTGCAGAGAATGTAAAGGGTGCTGTAAGATCTGTTCCGATCAAAGTAGTACCATTGTAAAACTCTACTTTGGTAACAGTACCATCTACATCATAAGCCGATGCCGTAAGATCTACCGTGGCAGGCGCCCTTAAGTGACGAGTTTGGAAGGTAGGCACGGACAAACTGACACCAGGTGCAATATTCGCAGCTGTTATAGTGACAGCAATAGAGGTAGATGTAGTAATGCCCCCGTTGTTATCAATTGCCTTTGCAGAAATAGTATGGGCACCAAGGGTCATTCCCGACCAAGTAAAGCTATAGGGAGCACTCAAATCCGATCCTAAGAAGATTGAGCCATCATAGAAGTTCACTTTTGCAATACTTCCATCACTATCGCTGGCGTTTGCGCTTAAATTTACGTTTGCATTAGACGCAAAGCTGGCATTGTTACTTGGCGCAGTAAGGCTAATGCTTGGCAACACATTGGCAGGAGATACAACTTCATTTCCATAGAACTCGATTTCTGCAACATTACCGACTCCTCCCGTATTACAAATATAGCGTACATATTGAAATGAAGAAGTATTGGTTATTGTAATGCAGTTCCAAGCTTGAGGGGGTACAGTGTTAATGGTAGCGAGAACTACCACACCGGAACTGAAATCAGCCACATTGCTACCTTCAAACCTACCGTTTAACATTCTGTCTGGCAAACCTTGTCTAGGGTAGTAGCTGATCCCTGTAATTCTATAACTTTTGGTGGTATTCAAACCGGTCCAAGCAATATCAACATTGGCATCAAAGTAGGTATTGATATCTCCATCATGAGCCTTTTCTTTAGTACTTATTCCGTCCCAAGACCCTGCAGTGCCGATCACGGTGCCAGATAGTTTCGAACTATTAAAAATACAGACTGGATTTTGTACCCCCACGATTACTGTTTTAGAGACCGCAACTGCCCCCGTGTTGTCAAATGCTTGTGCGTTAAGATTCAAACCACCAGCAGCCACATTGCTTATCGTAAGGGAATATGGAGCCGTAAGGTCGGTGCCCAGAAAGGTGCTTCCGTTGTAGAAACTCACCTTGGTTATCGTACCATCAGCGTCAAAAGCATTTGCTGTAATTGTAATATTTGCAGGAGCCATGAATGAAGCCCCGTTGTTTGGAGCAGTGATCGTGACAGTAGGAAGCACATTGGTGGTACCATCTGTTACTATAGGTACTTCCCAAAGTCCTCTACCTCCAGTAGCCACTCTTAACATACCAATAGTGTAGTTGATCTCCATCTCAGCAACAGGAACATTAGGTAAGCCGTTACTATACTCTGTCCAGCTGGTACCGCTTGGCTTAATGTAGAAAACACCTGCATCAAGACCAACATATATGATGTCTTGAGGGCTGTTTTGATAAAGCACACAACGTTTTCCCATATCAGGAAGGTCATAGGTAATATTCTGCCAACTAGTACCTGCATTGTCAGATTTGAAAATACCTGCATTCGTACTTACAGTTACTTTGTTCTCATTGGATGGGTGTACGCTGATATAATTAATATAGCCAGAAAGGCCAGCTGTTGCAATACTTTGCCAAGTGCTGCCTCCATTTTTGGTAATCCAAATTGAAGTGCCTGAACTTATATAAATGTATTGATTGTTTGACTTTGCAATTGTTGCCGCTTCAATCATTGCTCCAAAATTTGAAATCTTGGTCCAAGTAAGCCCAGAATTGGTAGATTTCCACAAATCTGTATAGCCAATATATAAGGTGGTAGGCGTTACTGGATCCATGAAATAAGGGGAAACCCATGCACCACCACTTGCTGTTGGCATTGTAATGTTATTTAGTTGTGTCACGCCACCATCAATAGAATTCGTTAACCCACCATTTTGATGACATCCAAATACATTGTTCTTATTGTTGTAGTCCACAATGGCTTCCATACCATCAGCCCCAGACCAGTTTCTCCACTCGTGCACCCCTTTTTTGAGCATTATACTTTGCCCATTGTCTTGCGCCCCAGCCGCAATGAAATAGGGGTCAGACTCGATCCCTCCCAAGCGGTAGAACTCTCGGTTACCGATTCCGTTGGAAAGGTCTGACCACTGTAAACCACCATCAGTACTTTTGTAAATACCACCATCGCTACCAGCATATAAGTTGCCATTAGAGTTCCATTCCAATGCATGAATATCGCTGTGTACAAACGGAAGGCTGGCGTCTCTCCCTCCAACGCTTACACGAGAAAACGAGGCACCCCCATCTACAGACCCCCAAACGTCAATTCCCCCAATAAGAATTTGTTCCGCATTGGTAGGCGATGCTGTAATAGCCATATCATACCATGCTTGACCACCAGCTTGGAAGACATCATATCCAAAGTAATTGGTGCCATTAGCAGGGTTTGCGGCAAGACGTGTAGAAAACGAAGCCCCACTGTTGGTTGATCGATAGATATAACCCAAACTGCTACTATTAGCTTGTACTATATATACATAGTTTGGATTTGCAGCAGTAACTGCAAGAAAAGACCTATCTGAGGTAGATACGCCACTAGTGACCTGACTAAAAGAAAGGCCACCGTCTGTGGAACGAAAAAAGTCGTACCCACAAGCATAAACGACACTTAAGTCTGTAGGTTTAAAGTCCAGATCATTGATATTGGTTGTAAGTAATCTGGTATAAGTATCACCAGCATCGGTAGACCTATACAGACCATTTGTGGCACCTACAAATACAATATTGGGATTGCTCGGATTAAAGAGGATCTTCTGTGGTGTGGTCGAAGATAGCCCAGTCTTAGCCCATGTCTTACCGCCATCGAGCGATTTGAACACACCACCGTTTTCGAGACCAGCCAAAATAAGGTTGCTGTTGGTAGGGTGAACAGCTATGCTGTAGGCATAGTAGGGCAAATCATCACTAAGGGGATTCCATGAAAAGCCAGCATCAATAGATTTCCAAAGCCCTCCGACTCCTGCCGCATACAGTGTAGAATTCTTCTGAGGATCTTCTGTGATGCATTTGATACGTCCCATACCTACTCCACCATTTGAAGTTTGTGACAGGTTGTTAGAACGAGGACCAAGTTCTGTATATGCAGGTTGATCTGGTAAAGCTACCCTTAAGTTAGATTTTTTCGCATGTATCTCATCTAGCATGCTTATGATTTCTCCAGAACTCAGGGCTTTTCCTTTTGAATTTCTCCTGATCTTTTGCTCGTATTCCCACCTTTTAAAAGCTTTATATCCGCTTCCTTTACCCGAACCATTCTTTTCGAAGTAAAGCCGTGCTGCTTCGCTGATTTTTTCTAAAGGGACTTTTGGGTCCCGCATGAGCTCATAAAACTCTTGCGCATGTATGCTGTGAGTACAAAGTACCCATGCCAGAATCATACATAGTTTTCGGGTAACTGTCTTAAAATGAAACATGTTGAAAAATATGGATTATTATTGATTATTGTTTGAAAAAACCAAGCCTACAATAAAGCCAAGATAGAACCTCTAGTGCCCAGTAACAGAAGAATTTTAGTGGTACTCATTAATTCTAAATGTACAAGCGTATTACCGAAAAGTCTCTTTTTCATTATTTCAGGAATCCCATCGGTTGTTTCTGGACTAAAGTATGCTGGCTGGCTCATTACGTTGAGCGTCCTTGGTTTAATATTCCAATGGATTTACATGTCAAATGTATATAATTGAACTCTTGCATTTGGGTATAATTATCGAATGGCGGTATATAGTCGTTGAATGCCAACTTTGAGGTATTTAACGGTAAGTATGGTTCTTTTGTCGAAATCTAAGTTTTTATATCATAAGGCGATAAGAAAAGGTAGGTACTATCTCTTATTCCCAATTACTTGTTAATGACGAGCAAAGGCCTTAGATTTGGGGAAACGTGTACACAATAGGCACTTTGAAAGAAAAACATTGACTTATTATCGCTTAAACCTTGAATAAGCGCAGCAATATGTATATTTTTTTGTCGTTTTGTTTATATTTACATAATAAAAACCTTACGAGACTATTTAGCAAATAATAACCCATATCACATTTTAATCGTGCTGATTTGTTGATGATGAAAAATGTTGATATACTAAAATATAGATAAGAAGAATGGGAACTTGGAATACATCAATTAACGGAAACGATACTTTTCTGGACGTTTATGAAGCTTTCTTTGAGTTGTATAATCAAGGTTATGAGCCTGTTGATATCACCAAACTGGTTCTGAAAGAATATGAAGAGTTGTTTAATGACAACGACGATAAGAATAATGCATTATTTGGGCTTGCCTTAGCACAATGGGAGACCAAAGTCTTGGACCCTGAGATCTTCAATCAAATCAAAGACATTGTACAAAACTCTAAAGATATTGCTGTTTGGAGAAATATTGGTGCCGATGAAAAAACTCTAAAACTAAGAAAAGGGGTGCTTCAGAAGTTTTTAATAAGGATCTCAACAGAAAGAGAACAACCCAAGCGCAGAATTAAACCTAAATTTGAGTCATCGTCTATTGAGTTGGTTAAAATAGTAGCACCAGATCGTAAAAAAACCTTTGAGGCCAATGAGTTCTATCATAATGGAGTATATGAGCAAACAGGTTCTGCCATAAGCTGGAGTACAGGTGGAGGGTCCTTGTTTTATTTCACGGCTCAGGGTAAATCGATCACCGCTCAGTGGCTGGATAGCCATACTTTAGAGGTTACTCATGATAGTGACATTGTATTCACTAAAAAAGATGATGCAGCCAATTACATTGAAGATGAGGTAAAAGTGATCTACAAACAACGATGATCAAAGTGACATAATATAAACAGAGAAGGCTGTCCTCAAGACAGCCTTCTCTGTTAAATCTAAAATAATTTGTTTTATAAGTCTTTGAAGGCAACGAAATCAGAAAAGTCGTGAGTTTTCACGGACTTGATATCTTTTACGTTCATCACTTCGAAGTTTTTCACATCTAAATAATCTGGTAGTTCTGGATCTGTATTGATGATGATACCTCCCAAAAGGATGATCTTTTCACAATGAAATTCATTCTTAGCGATGGATATGAATTTCTTCAACATTTTTTCAATCACGTTATATGTATAGAGCGTGATCTCAAGTTTTGGGTTTTCGCTATGAACAATAGTATGTTTGAAGGGCATCAAACTGCGCTCCAGCATGGTTTGTTGAAAATCCAATTCAGAAGAAAGGGGTACGTATACTTCCTCATGATCTTCTGTGATCAATCGGTCGAGTGCCAACATAAGTGCCCCACAAGAGTTCGTGTCATGGCTTTGTCCTGGTCTACGCATGCGGCCAATCTCCCCATTTCCGTTAAATCCAATATGAGGGCCATAAAAGATAAATGCGTTACCGTTGTCAGGAATATGGTGCGCATAAGCAACCATACCAGTAATGCCGGTGTAAGGTAAGCCACCCAGCCCACCCATTACGAAAGGTCTGCTGAGGATTTTGCTGAAATCCGCAGAGAAGTTAGCATCATCAGAACAAATGGATGTTGCAAACAAAGTCTTGTCTGGCTTGATTTCGTATTCCTCTAACATGGTTTTAAAGTACTTATCCAGTATCTCATCACCAGGTAGCGCATTCGGGAATGATTTTTTAATGATTTCTTCGGTTTCTCTTAAATTCATAAGTGATTATATTGATTATAGGGTAAAATTAATACAGATTTAATTTCTATCTTTATAAATCTTTGCATAAAACTGAAAAACCTTATAAATGTTACTAATTTTAGCTTTTTTATTATTGACATCCATAGTTTGGGTATTGCCAGGGAGGTATAAAAGATATTTTAGTTTTGGGGTAAGTTTATACCTGGCAGCCCATAGTTCATTTTTTGCTTATCAAGCTTTTACTCACAATCAAATCGAACAACCCATTGGTTATTTTGGGCTTTTGGGTGATATAGATCTTAAGGTCGACTACCTGTCTGCAGTTTTCATTATCATGATCAATTTTGTGGTTTTGGCATCGAGTCTGTACTCTATCGGTTATCTTAAGAAACTCACTCATGATGCCATGGCTCTTAACCTGCATCTCACGGCCTTTTCTGTACTTCATGCTTCTATGTTACTCTTATGTATGTTCGACAACATCTTGGCCTTTATGATTTTTTGGGAGATTATGTCTTTTTCATCGTTTGTGTTGCTCATATTCGATTATCAAAGGACTAAAAACATCAGAGCTGCGGTTAACTATCTTGTGCAAATGCATATTGGTGCTGTTTTTCTCATGGTGGCAACTATTATTGTAGGAAAAAACACTGACCATTACAGCTTTTCGGAGCTTCATAGATATTTTCACCATCATCCCAATTATTGGGTGTTTTTATTGTACTTCATCGGTTTTTCATTTAAGATTAGCTTTTTTCCTTTCCATACTTGGGCTCCCGAAGCATACTCTGTAGCTCCACCACATGCTGCAGCGATCATGTCTGGTGTGATGAAGAAATTGGGTTTTTACGGATTGATTCGAGTACTCATGCACGTGAGTAACAACCACATGCAAATAGGATTTACGATTGTATTGGTAGGCTTGGTCACAGCACTTTATGGGATCATTAATTCAATACTGCAAAAGGATTTAAAAAAGACTTTGGCTTTCAGCAGTATTGAAAACGTGGGTATTATTGCCATTGGCATTGGTACCAGTTATATCGGATATTCCATAGAAGATTATGCGCTCACATTTTTGGGAATGGCCGGGGCTTTACTTCATATTTTGAATCATGCTTTGTTTAAGTCATTATTATTTCTTTCGGCAGGTAGTGTAGAATACGCAACAGGCACCTCTAACATCAATAGGCTTGGGGGATTGCTTGGGAAGATGCCCAGTACTGGTCTCTTTTTCTTAATAGGCTCTCTTTCAATCTGCGGATTACCACCCTTTAATGGTTTTATCTCTGAATTCTTGATCTATAACGGGATTTTTGAGGGCTTGAACTC
>CAMFLX010000229.1 GCA_945957555.1 uncultured Cytophagales bacterium | reverse complement strand
GCCCCGCCCTGTCCAAAGTGCTAGATTTCGCACCTTTCCTGCGCTTACCGCCCACAGTGCGTCGGCTCATAAACAATTCCTTATCCCGAATTGAGGTTAATTACGTTATGTCTAACTTGGAAGGTGAGCTATTGGTATATGATACACTCACTGGCAATATAAAAGCTCGCGAAAACTATAGGGAGAATAAACTTGAAGGACTCACAAAGACCTATTACCCCAGCGGAAAGCTTTCCTCTGAGCGTGTCTTTGAGATGGACAATGAGCTGGAAAGTCATTGCTTTACTCAAGAAGGTAAAGATACGACATGCAATATATACACCTATAAAGCTGTATTTAAGCATACTGTTTATTCGTCTCATATAGAATATTTTAAGGAAAATTTTGTAAGGCCGAATATTTCCAAATCAAAAATGGCTGGGAAATACAAGATCATACTTACTATTAGAAGTAGTGGTGGTATAGAAGCTGTTCATATTATCCCAAAACCAGTTACAGAATTGGATGAGGCTCTTCGTAAATTTATTATGGGATCAGAACAGTATTTTATTCCAGCATACTATCGCGGGGAATGTGTAAAATCAAAACTCAGATTTGATATGATATTTGTCCGATGAGCTGGCTTTTTCAGCATGTATTTTTGTAGTACTCTTTTAGTATAGGGGCAATACAATCGCTTTTCTTACCAGTCCAAGTTACAAATGCTTGACGATAGAGAACCAAGGCCCATAACAAATTCCTTATCCCTAATTGAGGTTGAACTTAGTTCAAGCCTAACATTTTACATTCTTTTGAAGAAAGTACTATAGTCAAGTCCTTACCTCCAACTTCTTTTCTGTGAACAGAGGTAACTACATAGGGATTTTGTTTGAAATCACCATCGGTATTTCTAATAAACTGGTGTGGTTGTAGTTGATACATCTTTTTAAGGTATGCATCCCTATTTGGGTTGTTTTTCTGTTGTGAAGCCAATAGCAAAAGTGCGTTAAAATGGTCTGGATTTAGCTCCACAGTTTTATGAAGTAGCGCCATACATTCCTTGTATCCTTTCATTTCTGGGCGTGGGAAATCATCCTGTCTCAGCATATCTATGGCAAGACCAAACGTAATCTGATACACGTTACCAAATCTAGATTTGAGTGTATCGCTATATGCTTTTCCTTTTATTCCTGCATCTGCTCCGCCGTAGTACTGAAGTTTCGCAAGATATGCTGCATAGTTCTTGTTATATTTTTGAATAGCTGCATTGATCGTTCCTAACTCAGCGTCTTTGAATCTTTGGTAGTTAGCTTCATCATTTAAATTCGTCTTATATATATCCGCCATGTGGCCATAAGCCCTTGCTGCATGTAACAAAGTGTCTGTATCAGCTTTAATGACTTCATTATAACATTCTAGAGCCTCATTAAAGGATTCCTTAATTTCAAACTGATAAGCTATATATGAGTAAAGATCTATTTTCAAATTGTTGTCATTGGTGTTGGCGATTACGTTTCCATAATATAGGAGGGCCTTATCGTCATCGGAATAGACGTAACTTTTACCAAGCTCCAAGTTCTCTATATTGCAGGGTATGGTATCAAAATCTACCCTAAGTATTTTTTCTTTTTTTGATTTAGTTGTTATGCAAGATATAAGAAAATCAAAACATGCTTCATCATTCTCCACCTTGTACAACACTTTATGTTTGTAACTCGCTATGAATGTAAATTTACTAGTAGTTGTCACCAACCGTCTCGCAGAGGCCAAATGTTTACTATTTTCTACGTTGAGTTCCTCGTAGTCCTCCTTCTTGAGTTCTGTAAAAAATGGCAGTAATTCTTCATAGGTCACCCAATCTACCTTTTTTTCAGGACTTTTTAGGGCTTGTATCATTGTATCTATTGTAGCAGGTACTCCCTGTGCCACACTATTGAAAGTGATCAGAAATATGGATGTAATTAGTGCTATTTTCATCATTAAGATCTTTGTGCAAATTTACTTTTTTTATTTTAACATCAGTATTGTAGCGAAACATAGTTTGTTTGACAACAGCTATGTTTACTTCTCTGGGGATCAGCATGGCCATACGATCACCTTTCTCGTTTATCTACATTACAAAAGCAAAGCTTTAGAGATACTACTCCTTTACTACACGTGATCTGCCTGTAATAAGGATGAGCAAGGCCATGAGGGATGCTCCTACCATAACGGCTGATAATGGGGCTGCTGAATGTGACTTCACAAGGCTGATCCCGATGGAGGCTAGGCCTCCTAAGGACATTTGCAAGGCGCCCAGTAGCGAAGAGGCACTGCCGGCATTTTTGGTAAAGGGGGCCATGGTAAGCGCGGAGGTATTGGGGGCAATAAAACCGAGGCATGCCAGATACATGAAAATGAAGGCGATGGTTTGGAACATGTTTAGGTGGTAAAACTGGATGACTGTAAAGAAGAGGGCGCTCCCCAATACTTGGGTGATGAGTGCGGTATAAACGATTTGTTCACTTTTATATTTTCTCAACAAGAGGCTATTGATCTGGCTAGAACCTATGAAGCCTACGGATAGGAAGGCGAAGATCCAACCGTATATTTCTCCGCTTACGTTGTAGAGCTCCATGAAAATCATGGGAGAGGTGGAGATGTAGGCAAATAGGCCCGCAAAGGACACGGCACCTACAAAGGCATAGGTGTAGAACTGTGGCACTGTGGCTACGGCATAAAAATTTTGTAGAATCGGACCTGGCCTGAGCGAGATAGCGGGATTGGGCTTGTACACGGTTGGCAACATGAATACAACGGCTACCAACATGGCGAGGCCCATGGTTGCCAAGATCACAAATACTGATTGCCAGCCCCAAGCCTGGGTGACGTACCCGCCAAGGGTGGGGGCGATCATAGGGGAAGTACCCAGAATCAACATAAGGAGTGAGAATATTTTTGCATTTTGATCTACAGGAAATAGGTCTCTCACCAATATGGTTGCGGCAACGCCTGCTGCACAACTGCCAATGGCTTGTAGGAAACGCATGAAGATCAACATGTCGATATTGGTGGTGATGGCACACAAGAGTGAGGTGATGATGTAAACGCCAAGGCCCATGATCAGGGGCTTTTTCCTGCCAAACCTATCGTATAGGGGGCCATAGAGCAGTTGGCCAAAGGAGATGCCTATGAAAAAACTGGAGAGAGACAGTGCTGTTGCAGCTGTGGTAGTATGTAGATCTTTGGCGATCTGAGGAAGGCCCGGCAGGTACATATCAATGGAAAATGGACCCAATGCGGTGAGGGATCCGAGCACAAGAATAGTATAGATATGTTTTTGACGTTCCATAGAAATTGAATAGCTGCGAAATTACCAGTTTTTTTCATGGGCTGTGCATGATATGGTATGATTAGTTTAGCTATTTCATGGCGTGTGGCTCACAGGCCATTTGTTTCGCATAGGCAGGAACTTCTTTAATTGGCCCACGGGTTGAAACCCGTGGCAATTCATACACCCAAATCATAGGTTTCTAGGCGTTCTAAACTTTTGAAATTTGACTAAGCCAAAATTCAGCCTTTTCTCGTGAGCTTCCGCCTGCGTGGGTAGAGCTTCCGCCTGCGTTGGTAGAGCTTCCGCCTGCGTGGGTGAACCTTCCGCCTGTGTGGGTAGAGCTTCCGCCTGTGTGGATGAACTTTCCGCCTGCGTTGGTAGAGCTTCCGCCTCTGTGGGTAAAGCTTCCGCCAGTGTGGATGAGCCTTCCGCCTGCGTGGGTAAAGCTTCCGCCTATATGGGTAAAACTTCCGCCTCTGTGGATGAAACTTCCTTAGGGCTGAGGACTCTTGTGGCAATAGAAGGAAATATTTCGAATGGGACTTTTCTTATTTGGGTAGGTGCAAGATAAAAATGCCCCATTGCTGGGGCAGCTTTATTGTTTTATGAGGTCTTTTCCTTAGCCGCTTTTGCGGCCTTGGCTTTGGCCAAGGTACCTGGGGAGGCTTTGGCGCTGATGGCTCTGCCTACTTTGCTAAAAACGAATTGCTCTTGTACATGTGGCTGGCCATCAAAAAACTTTTGGGCCATCTTGCAGATCTTGATGACGCTGTGGTAGATTTCGTTAAAGTCTTTGACGATGTCATGCGTGGTGGATTTGCGAGAACTCTTGAAGCTTTCTTGGGTGATGTTTGCGGCTTTAAACGCATCAGCATAGCCGATGATGTCGTCTATGAGCTTAGGCATGGTGCCTTTCATACAGATTTCTTTTTTGAGTTCATCGCTCATGTTTTGCTTGAATTGAAACAGGATACCAATGAGGTCTTGTTGATTGCCCGTCTGTGAAAGTTTAGTGTAAGTGGCATAGCCTAGGCTTTTGAGGATTTGGTCTCTGCGCAGGGGGTCTTGCTTGAAGTCTTCTACGATCTGTACTTTGAGGTTTGCGAGGCTTTTGACGGCTTTGGTCTGGGTTTCTATTACGACTGCTGTGGCTTCCCTAAGATCCTTGGCAGTATCGATACCGAGGTGGATGCTCACTTTTTTGTCGATGTCGGCTTGTAGGTCTGTGAAAAAACTGCCCGACCAATCGCTGCGGTGTTGCTGCAGGAAGCCTTGGTGGGTGGCTGCCGTTTCTAGGATGGTGGATGAGGTGATGATCATGTCCACGTCTTTCATTTTGTACTTGCGTTGTGCGCTTGTCATTGTATTTAAGTTTTAAATTGAAGTTTGTAGTATTATTTTAAAAATGTAGACGAAGATAGAAATAATATCTACTTGCAAGTAATATAATATTATTTTATTTTGAATTAAATTTACTTGTTTAAACATATTTATTGTTTTAAACCTATTTTAATATTATATTTTTTTGAAAATAATTTTAATGGCTTAAATTTTTATAGTGACTTTTAACTATTATATATAAATAATAATAGGGGTGTGTTTGATGGAAAATAGGTGGGGGATGTAAGGGCTGGTCTATGAAAAAAAATTTGCATGAATGTGCTCACATACCTTGGCTGTGATCGAGCTCTATGACGAGGCAATGCATACTTGGGGTGACTTTGATGGTTTGCCCATGCTCAAAGCCTAACTTCTGGAGCCAGCGGCCTACTAGCCTGATCTCGGGTATGGTGGTGTGGCCGTACTTCTTGGCTCGGTAGCGTGTGTGGATCTTTAGTTTGCGAGGTTTGTATTTGTGCTTTGCCATTGCGCTACAAATTTCGCAAAGGCTTGCGACAATGTTGTCATGGAGAAACATGACAAAGGGGGATTTTTTGAGAAATTAAGATAAAAACTCCTTTGTTTTTTGATCAAGGAGTAGCTTGCTATAGTCATTAGTATCCATTGACTTGTCTTTCCGAAAGGCTAATTCCGTATAAAGACTCAAGGCTCCTTTAACTATTCCTGATCTGAGCCAAAGTATGTCTCCATAACCGTGGAATCGCAATTGTTGTAGACCTATCTTGTTGCCTGAATTTTCATATTGTTTCAGCCATTGCATATATACGGTCTCTAGCTCTTCTTCTGGATATAACTCAAAAACGTCTATCTCATTTGGATCTAAAATCATGGATTTCTCAAACCACGTATAGATAAATGAGATAACCATCTTAGTATATCCTGACCATTTGAAATTCAAGAACAAGACAGCTTTTTCGGAATTTAAACAGTTTTGGAATCCTTGTTTGTCAGCAATTTTTATCATTTGTTAAATTATGAGTGATTGTAGCTTATTGGTTCTCATTAAAAGTTTTTAACAATACTTTTTTCTCTAGTTTGCTAATAGGTCTAAGACACTTTTCTACAAAATCGATAAAATTATTTCTGATATACCATGAAACAAAGGAATGACTTTGTTTTATATCACTTTTGAGTACAATGTCTTCGATAACAATCCTTAATGCCTCTTCAAGCTTGTTTGAAGCAATGATCCCATTTCTATACATAAAGAATATATCCATAATGTTTTGGGTTATGGTATTGATTATGGCTTTTCTTGCATAGATTAGGTTCCCTCTGTTTAAATCGCATGTCTTTATGGTTGTATTACCCTTGCCATTGTTGCCGTCTAGCCCTTTTAGTTTTCCGTTCCATAGTAGCTTGAAATAGATTTCCACATTATCCATCTCTGGATGCAGGAGTAGCGTTCCCTCTATTTGCCAAACAGGGCTGTTGATCTTGCAGGCGTTAAAGTCTAGGCCTTCCTTGTCTAAAAAAGTAGGTGTAGTAACGCGCTGATTGTTGATGGGGAATTTGTTTCCTTTTCCTTTTCGACTATTACATTCATAACATGCTGGAATGAGGTTTGTCCATTCATAGCATAGCCAATAATAGCCATGATTATTGTTTTGAAAGCCAATAACCTTTTTCTTGGGTCGATAATGCTCTACGTCGGGCTGATAGGCTTTAGTTTCGCAATAGGCGCATTTGTTGTAATAGAGCATTCTCAGTGCATAACGTACTTCATATTCCTTTTGACCGAAGTAGTAATCGGAGCTATCATCAATAACGATTTTGGCACCTTTATATATTTTTTCAGAAATACTTTCAAGGTCTTTGTGTATAGCTATATACTCTTGCGCCTGTATTGCAAGAGTTAAAGAAGTGGGTATGCCTTGGTTATATCTGTTTTGTGGTGATAGGGATCTCATGGATTTGTTGGAAATTATTTGTTAAGCAATCTCTTGAGTTCCGCTTGCTTCTCAGGACTTAAGTTGTTCATTAATTCTTCCTGTACTTGATTTTCGAGGGTAAGCTCATAGGTAGATGCTGCAGTATATATTTCAGCACCAGTTTTGTAGTTGCTTGAAAATATTTCAGCGTATCCAAAAATCGGAGAATTAAGCAACAGATTAGGAGTGAGTTTACTGATTTCTTGTTCAAGATCTATTAACCGATCTATCATGATGCCCTGTTCTTTTGTTCTGTGAACAGTAAGGAACACACTATCTTTGGGGGCACCTAATAAGGGGATCGGACTATGGGTTGAGACTATAAATTGTACTCTTGGGAAATATCTGGTCAGTATTTCAGGTAAACGTTTTTGCCATTTGGGATGCAAATGGAGGTCCAGCTCGTCTATGATCACAATACCTTCAAGCTTTGATGGATCTGTTTTCGATGGATCTGTTCTGAATAAACGAAGGATCATATCACCCACTAATGCAATGAGATTCCGATAGCCTGAAGCGAGATTCTCTTTGGTAATCCTTTCGTAAGGATTGCCGTATTGGTCCCTTTCTCTATAATAAACCTGGTCTGTTTTGTAATCAACTTCTATGGAATGTATTTGTAAGATATCGATCAATACGCTAGTAACATATTTGTATTTGTCCCTAAACTCTTTGTCTTTATCTTTTGCATACCAACGGGAAAGTTGATACTCTATATTTTCCAATAATGATCTTGAATCATATAGGTTAGATGTGGATGTATTGGTCTCTCCAGAGGTAGAACTGCTTTCTACGTAAGTATTGAGTCTTGATGAGCCATAACATGCTAATAAGGTAAATTTTTCCCAAGGTGTACTTGATGAATATTTATAGATGTCCCCTTCTTTTTCAACACCATATGTTTTGGTTGTTCCGTTAAGCTTGGAAATAAGTTTGGTACCTGTTTCGTTAAAAAATTTATATGTATGATCTTCTACACCAGCTAAGCTGGTTGCAATTGCTTGCAATATGGAGGTCTTTCCAAAGCCGTTTTCTCCTGTCAAAAAAATCCAGTGGGCATGAGGGGGTAGGTTTTCGATTTCTACATCATGTATGCCTTTGAAGTTTTTGAAATTAAAGGATCTGAGACTGTATTTTGGTTTTTCTCCCATTGTGCATATTTTTCATTTAAATCAGCCTTAAAGATAAGAAGTTTCCTTTTTAATACCCAAAGTTGGGGGTTTCTTGTTTGTTAAAGTAAGTTTATTCGAATCTTACAATGTTATCCATTACTTCACTTGAACATTGGGTGGCAATATAATGTCCCTTCTTGAGTGTTATAGTGACATTCAAGTTTGATAGATACTACCAAAAACTACTTCGATATCTCGGTAGTGGCTTTGGGCCGGTTGAGGTAGTAGTCTTTTAGGGATTTTTCAACTACTACAAAGGCGCCAACAGTGGAGGCGGCAAAGGCTCCAATGATGATGGCTTTCCATATATTGGTATAGTTGAGGAACATCATGATGGAATAAAAAAGGATTGCAAATAATCCTACCCATGTACAGATCCTGGTGATGAGCCCCAAGACATTCTCTTGATCGGCTGGGCTTGTGCCTGATGCGAAGGCAATGATGAAAACGCAGACGATGGCGGTGAATAATAGGGTACCGACAAGTATGTTTGCACAGTCTCTTGTGAATTTGGC
>CAMFLX010000228.1 GCA_945957555.1 uncultured Cytophagales bacterium | reverse complement strand
GTAACTGTAAGAATTTTTAATTTTTTTGGTCCAATTTCTTGACATCGTACCAATGGATATGAAACACAATCTCAAAATTAGTGTTTCTAAGAAACCACAGACAGGCGGACTTGTTGCCTACCGTAATGTGTCCGTAAGGGAACGAATTCTTCGCTTTCTTTTAGGGAGTAAACAGCGTGTAACGATTGTGATCCCTGGAGATAGCATCGAGGAACTATCTATCTGTGAAATTACGAAAGGAGGAACTGACCTTGAGCAAAATAAAGTTACTGCTTGACGTGGTCAATGATATGCGATATCTTGCTGACAGCATACAGGCAGTTTGCGATGCGATGACAGAAGGAGATCCTGCTCCAGGTGCAAAAGCTACAACTGAACAAGAACCAGTAAAAGAGCCGGATATCCCACTGGAAAAAGTGCGTATGGTACTTGCTGAAAAGAGCCAGCTTGGATATACCGCCGAAGTGCGAGGGCTCATTCAGAAGTATGGTGCAGATAAGTTAAGTGCTGTTGATAAGGCTTATTATGCTGACATCTTGAAAGATGCGGAGGGTCTTGGAAATGGGTAATCATGCAATATTATCTGCATCCTCATCCCACAGGTGGCTCAACTGCCTACCCTCTGCAAGACTTGAACTAGAGTTTGAAGACCAAAGTGGTTCAGCAGCAAAAGAAGGTACAGCGGCTCATGACCTATGTGAACACAAGATAAAAAAGGCACTTCATATGAGAAGTCAGCGACCTGTCTCTGAGTATAACTCTGATGAGATGGAGGAATGTACAGATGCTTACGTTGACTTCGTTATGGAACAGGTAGAGCTTGCAAAAGCGAAATGCAAGGATCCAATCGTTCTTATCGAACAGCACCTTGATTTTTCATGCTATGTGCCAGATGGCTTTGGGACAGGAGACTGTGTGATCATTTCAGATGACAGACTTCACATCGTAGACTTTAAATATGGACTGGGTGTGCTAGTTGATGCCGTGGACAATCCACAGATGAAACTGTATGCCCTAGGAGCACTTGGAATCTATGATCACCTGTATGACATCAAAGAAGTGTCTATGACCATCTTTCAGCCAAGACGAGAAAATGTCAGCACCTGGACAATACCGGTGGAAGAACTAAAAGACTGGGCGGAAGAGGAACTAAAGCCTAGAGCTGTCAAAGCCTTTAACGGTGAGGGTGAATACATCCCCGGTCCATGGTGTATCTTCTGTAAAGCGGCAAACAGATGTCGGGCCAGAGCCGAAGAAAAGCTAAAACTTGCAGAGAAAGAATTCAAGATGCCGCCGTTGCTGACGGATGCTGAAATAGAAGAAATCTTACTTATTCTTCCCGACCTTACCAAGTGGGCAAATGAAATAACAGCCTATGCCACTGATGCAGCAGTCAACCACGGTAAAGAGTGGAACGGTTTTAAAGTTGTGGAAGGCCGCTCGGTTCGCAAGTACAAAGATGAAGGAGCCATCGCAGAAAAAGCTGTAGCAGGTGGATATAAGGATATTTACAGAAAGAGCCTTATTCCGATGACAGAGATGCAAAAACTGATGGGTAAAGCCAAGTTTGAGGAACTCCTTGGTGATCTCATTTTCAAACCATCGGGTAAGCCGACTCTTGTTCCAAACTCAGATAAAAGACCGGCGATTAACGTAGTAAATGCTAAAAACGAATTTAACGAAATTATGGAGGATTAAACATTATGGCAAATATGCAAAACAAAACAAAAGTTATCACAGGTGTAAACTCAAGATTTTCTTACTTCCACGGATGGGAGCCTGTATCTATTAATGGTGGTGCAGAAAAGTACAGCGTATCCGTCCTTATTCCAAAGGATGACAAGGAAACCATTAATGCTATCCATGCAGCATTTGATGCTGCCATTGAGGAAGGTATCGCAAAGTTTGGTGGTAAGAAACCAAATAAGGCAGCCATTAAACTACCGCTGCGTGATGGTGATGTAGAGCGTGATGATGAGGCTTATAAAGGCCATTACTTCATCAATGCGAATAGCAAGACAGCGCCACAGATTGTAGACAAAAGTGTTAAGCCGATACTGGATCGTAGCGAGGTATACAGCGGTTGTTATGGCAGGGTTTCTCTTAACTTCTATGCTTTCAACTCAAATGGTAATAAAGGTGTAGCTTGTGGTCTTGGTAATATTCAAAAAATTAGAGATGGAGAACCTCTAGGCGGCAAGACTTCTGCAGTAGATGATTTTACGACTCTTGTAGATGATGACTTCCTTGCCTAAAAGGAATACAAAACTTGACGGTGGTGGAGGTCTTCCCTCTGCCACCTTTTTTCATTTAGGAAAGGTGGTAGCTATGAAGAACTTAGAAATTGATATCGAAACCTATTCATCTACCAATCTACAAAAAAGTGGTGTTTATCGTTACGTAGAAGCAGATGATTTTGAGGTGATGCTGTTTGGTTATGCGGTTGACGGTGATGAAGTTAAGGTCATCGATTTGATGAATGGAGAAAAGATTCCAAAAGAAATCCTAGATGCCTTAACCGATGAAACCATTACGAAGTGGGCATTTAATGCTCAGTTTGAGCGAATATGCCTTTCACGTTATTTGGGCTACCCCACTGGAACTTATCTAAATCCTTCCTCATGGAAATGTTCCATGGTTTGGTCTGCCTATATGGGACTTCCTCTTTCTTTAGAAGGTGTAGGTGCAGTGCTAGGACTTGAGAAGCAAAAGCTGACGGAGGGTAAAGACCTGATACGATATTTTTGTCTTCCATGTACTCCGACTAAAACAAATGGTGGTAGGACCCGTAACCTACCCAGTGATGAAATCGATAAGTGGCAGAATTTTAAAGCATATAACAAGCGTGATGTGGAGGCAGAAATCCAGATACAACAAAAATTGATCAAGTTTCCAGTGCCAGAGGACATCTGGGATGAGTATCATCTCGACCAAGAAATTAACGATCGAGGCATAAAGGTTGATATGGATTTTGTTAAGCAGGCCATCGCTATGGATGACATCTCTCATGAAAAACTACTAACCGCCATGCAGCAGATAACACATCTTGAAAACCCAAACTCCGTACAACAGATGAAAGGCTGGCTTTCAGATAACGGTCTAGAGATGGAGACACTCGGGAAAAAGGCTGTCGCTGAGAAACTTGAGGAAACAGATGGTGAACTAAATGAAGTTCTTTCACTTCGTCAGCAACTGGCAAAATCCTCGGTAAAGAAATATACAGCAATGGAAAATGCGGTTTGTAGTGATTCAAGAGCCAGGGGAATGTTTCAGTTTTATGGAGCTAACAGAACCGGTCGCTTTGCCGGTAGGCTTGTGCAATTGCAAAATCTCCCTCAGAACCATATGCCAGATTTAAAAGAGGCGCGAACTATTGTCAGAAATGGTGATGTTGAAACACTAGAACTGCTCTATGAAGATATACCCGATACACTCTCACAACTAATTCGTACAGCCTTTGTACCAAAAGAAGGTCATAAGTTTATTGTGGCTGACTTTTCAGCCATTGAGGCTCGTGTGCTTTCATGGCTTGCAGGTGAGACATGGCGAACGGATGTATTTGCTAGTGGTGGTGATATCTACTGTGCATCTGCCTCACAGATGTTTGGTGTTTCCGTTGAAAAGCATGGTGTGAACGGTCACTTGAGACAGAAGGGTAAAATTGCTGAATTGGCACTTGGCTATGGTGGTTCAGTAGGCGCACTAAAGGCCATGGGTGCAATAGAGATGGGACTTGAAGAGGAAGAATTAAAACCCCTTGTTAATGCCTGGAGACAGACCAATCCCTACATCGTAAAGTTCTGGTGGGATGTTGATAGAGCGGCAAAGGACTGTATAAAGAGTAGACAATCTCAAGAAACGCACAATATTAAGTTCTACTATAAAAGTAGCATGCTATTTATTGTTCTTCCTTCTGGGAGAGAGCTTGCCTATGTCAAACCTCGGATCGGTGAAAACATCTTCGGTGGTGAATCTGTTACCTATGAAGGTGTGGGTGGAACAAAGAAATGGGAGCGTCTTGAAAGCTATGGACCAAAATTTGTAGAGAACATAGTTCAAGCAATCTCCCGTGATATTTTGATGTTTTCCATGAAGACACTCCGAACTTGTAGTATTGTGGCTCATGTCCATGATGAAGTCATTATTGAGTCAGATCCTCGAATGTCACTTGATAGGGTATGCCAACAAATGAGCATCGTGCCACCTTGGGCAAACGGACTGCTCCTTGATGCCGATGGCTATGAATGTGACTTTTACCAAAAAGATTTATAAAACCATCAGATTTCACCTCCTGCCGTGGCTACTAGGTAGGAGGTGTTTTTCTATGAACATATTTGAAGTAAAAGACGGTTGTCCTACCATCAAGGGCAAGACAGAACAGATGACAACAGAAGAGTTGCAGAAGGAATATGACTTTCATATAGCAGAGGGCATTGTCAAAATGCTTTATAAAGAAGGCAAAATTACAGCGGATGAATTACACAAAATATCAGCATTAAACCGAGAGAAATTCTCTCCTCGACTAGCCGAGATTATGTCCTAAAACCCTTGCTATTAGTGGCTTTTAGAGTGATATATGTAATGGGTGAAAGCGAGGTGAGATGATGAAAAAGATAACTAAAATAGATGAACTACCCAAAGTTCAACCGACCAATAATAAGTTAAAAGTAGCCGCTTATGCCAGGGTATCAACAGATAGCGATGACCAGCTTATCAGCCTAAAAGCACAGCGGGAACATTATGAGAACTACATTAAGTCCAATTCAGAATGGGAGTTTGCAGGACTTTATTATGACGAGGGTATTTCAGGCACCAGAAAAGAAAGGCGGCCAGAACTGCTTCGAATGATAGAAGATTGTAAGAAGGATCGGATTGACTTTATTATCACCAAATCTATCAGCCGTTTTGCCCGTAACACGGTAGATTGCTTAGAGCTTGTAAGAATGCTGATTGATATTGGAGTTTATATTTATTTTGAGAAAGAAAACTTAAATACTGGTGATATGGAAAGCGAGTTGATGCTTTCTATTCTTTCAGGGTTTGCTGCAGAAGAGTCTGCATCCATTTCACAAAACAGCAAGTGGTCCATTCAAAAGAGATTTCAAAATGGCAGCTATATTGGTACTCCGCCTTATGGCTATACCAATATAGATGGTGAAATGGTAATCGTCCCAGAAGAAGCAGAAATCATCAAACGTATTTTTGCAGAGTGCCTTTCAGGGAAAGGTGGAGGTACTATAGCAAGAGGTTTGAACAAAGACAAAATACCTGCAAGTAGAGGTAATCACTGGAGTGCAGGCACGGTGATAGACATGCTTCGAAACGAAAAATATATGGGTGATGTCCTACTTCAAAAGACTTACACCGATAGTAACTACAATCGCCATCCAAATACAGGCGAAAAAGACCAGTACTACTACAAGGATAATCATGAACCTATTGTAAGCAGAGAAGACTTTGCTAAGGTACAAGATCTCATCGATGAGAGAGCCAAGATGAAGTGCAAGGGCATGAAAAAGAACGTTTATCTCAACCGATATGCTCTAAGTGGCAAGATGGTCTGTGGAGAGTGTGGTCGCAATTTTAGGAGAAAGACAAACTACTCAGTTGGCAGGAGTTATATTGCTTGGAGTTGCATCGGTCACATCGAAGACAAAGAGAGCTGTTCCATGTTGTTTCTGCGAGATGGAGAAATAAAAGCCACATTTACCACCATGATGAACAAGCTTGCTTTCAGTAACAAGCTAATCCTAGAGCCACTTTTCAAATCAATTAGCCAAATCGATGAAGAAAGCGACCGTGAAAGAATGGATGCTATTGATAAGCGAATGGAGCAACTCATGGAAGAACGCAACACCCTTATTACACTGATGGCCAAAGGTTTCCTTGAGCCAGCTCTTTTTAATCAGGAACGAAATGTTTTAGATAGTGAGATGAAAAATCTTTCAACCGAAAAAACAAACCTTGTATCAAATTCCGCGAGTGGGGTTTTGCGAGCAAACGAGATAAAGGACCTCATTAATTATGTGTCAGCAGATAATTTTAATGGTGACTACACGGAAGAACTATTTGAAGAATTTGTAGTGAACATCATTGTAAATTCCAGGGATGAGCTGACATTCAATTTGAAATGCGGTCTTTCCCTGAAAGAAAAGGTGGTGAGATAAATGGCATATATTCCATATGGATACAAAATTCAAGATGGAGTGGTTACTGTCGATGAAAAGGCAGCAGGTCAAGTAAAGGTATTCTTTGAGAAATACATATCAGGACTATCCCTTACAGTGGCTGGCGAACAGGCAGGTATTGAAAAGACACATTCTGTGATGGGGCGCATTTTGAAAAACGTCAACTACCTTGGAAATGATACGTATCCAGCAATTATTGATAAAGAGATATTTGATAAAGCTGAAGAAGTTAGAGATAAACGTGCAAAGGATTTAGGACGAGTGGTAGAGCTTGCCGCTTTCACCTCTCCCCCTCCCAAAGAACGATTCAAAATGAAAAAGGCAGATAATAAGATGCCAGTTGATCCTTTTGAACGAGCAGAATACTTATATAGTCTGATAGAAAGCGAGGAATAAAGTGACAGAGAAAAATATAATGGTTATTCCTGCTCGTAAAAGAGTAGGAAGTACAGCCGCAAAAGAAAAGATAAAGAAACTTCGTGTTGCTGCCTATTGCCGTGTTTCTACAGAAACAGAAGAACAAAATTCTAGCTATGAGGTTCAGGTCGCACACTATACAGAGTTTATAAAGAAAAATAATGAATGGGAGTTTGCTGGCATCTTTGCAGATGATGGTATCTCCGGTACAAACACTAAAAAGCGTGACGAATTTAATCGTATGATTGCAGAGTGTATGGATGGTAACATCGACATGGTTATTACTAAATCCATCAGCCGATTTGCACGTAACACCCTAGACTGCCTTCAATATATTAGACAGCTCAAAGATAAGAACATATCCGTCTACTTTGAAAAAGAGAATATCAACACCATGGATGCCAAAGGTGAGGTTTTGCTGACTATTATGGCATCTTTGGCACAACAGGAAAGCCAGAGCCTTTCACAAAACGTTAAGCTTGGGCTACAGTACCGATACCAACAAGGAAAGGTGCAGGTCAACCATAAGCGGTTTATGGGCTACACGAAAGATGAAGATGGAAATTTAATTATTGTCTCCGAAGAAGCTGAGATTATCAAACGCATCTACCGAGAATACCTTGAAGGTCAGAGTCTAGTAGGCATTGGTCGAGGCCTTGAAAAGGATGGTATTTTAACAGCAGCAGGAAAACCAAGATGGCGACCGGAATCGGTTAAGAAGATCCTTCAAAACGAAAAATACATCGGAGATGCCCTTCTGCAAAAGACTGTCACAGTAGATTTTCTGACCAAGAAACGAGTGAAAAATGAAGGTCATCTTCCCCAGTATTATGTTGAAAATAGCCATGAGGCGATTATTCCTAAAGAGTTATTTTTGCAGGCGCAAGAAGAAATTCATCGGAGAAGCAATATCTACACAGGAGAAGGCAAGAACAAACGCATTTATAGTAGCAAGTACGCTTTAAGTGCCATTACCTTCTGTGGAGAATGTGGCGATATTTATAGGAGAACCTATTGGAATATTCACGGCAGAAAAGAATTTGTCTGGCGATGTGTGACTAGAATCGAGCAAGGTCCTGAAGTTTGTAAGAACCGAACCGTAAAAGAAGATGAACTCTATGGTGCTGTAATGACCGCAATTAATAAGCTGCTTGCAGGTGGCAACAACATGATAAAGACCCTGGAAGAGAATATTCATGCTGTGATTGGTGAAACCACAGAATACCAAATTTCAGAGATTAACAACTTACTGGAGGAAAAGCAAAAAGAACTTATCAAGCTGGCGAACAAGGGTCAAGACTATGAACACCTAGCAGATGAGATTGATGAGCTGAGAGACAAGCGACAGATCCTTTTAGTAGAAGATGCCTCCCTCAGTGGCGAGAACGAGCGAATCAATGAGCTGATTGAATTTATCCGCAATAATAAATTCCGTACCTTAGAGTACGACGATAAGCTTGTGAGAAAGATAATCCAGAGCGTTACAGTCTATGAAGACCACTTTATCATAACCTTTAAATCTGGCATCGAATTGGAAGTATGAGACTCATTCCATAATTTTTATATTGAACATATCATCTTGTTGTGTTATTCTATAAATTGATATAAATAAAGATGTAGGAGGAACCGAAACTATGACAGCCTCAATGCGTTTAAGATAAGCTGGCAATAAAAAAAGCAGAATCTATCCCCGATGATAGGCTTTTTTGTTGTGCTTATTTATACGATA
>CAMFLX010000227.1 GCA_945957555.1 uncultured Cytophagales bacterium | reverse complement strand
TATTTCCGGAGACAAAAATGTGGGGTATAACGCACACCAAGGCAGCTTCAACCCTCCAAGGGTTCGAAACCCTCGGAGGGTTTCCCATGGTATAAGACGAACCAAGAAAGAGTTACTTTATACTTTACTCTAAATATTTCCGGAGACAAAAATGTGGGGTATAACGCACACCAAGGCAGCTTCAACCCTACAAGGGTTCCGAACCCTTGGAGGGTTTCCCATGGGCTAGCATGAACCATGACCAAAAAAATGCAGAAATCTTGAATTTTTAGGCCGATTTGCTTTTAGAATATTTAAAATGCACATAAATTTATAGTGAAACTATTGTTGAATCTCGATTACCATGGTCTCTAACGAACCCTTACTCGCAGGTGGTGTATACCACATATATACCCATGCCAATGGAACTGAAAATCTCTTTCTAAGTGACGATAACTTTAATTTCTTCTTGAGGAAATATGGAGAACATATTTATCCCATTGCTGATACATATGCCTATTGCCTTATGCCTAATCATCTACATTTGATGGTTCGCATGAAAGAAGAGGCGGAGGTATTAGCGCACACCAAGGCTGCTTCAACCCTCCAAGGGTTCCGAACCCTTGGAGGGTTTTCCAAGTACGCTAGCCAACAGTTTTCTAATCTTTTCAACGCATACACCCAATCATTCAACAAAATGTATGGCAGAAAGGGAAGCCTTTTTATTCCGAATTTCAAACGTAGATTGGTGGTAGACGAGCATTATTTTACACGACTTATCGCCTATATTCATAACAACCCTGTGCATCATGGTTTTGTACAAGACCTTTTCGATTGGCCACACAGCTCTATCCATGCCTATCTCATGGATAAGCCTAGCAAGCTAGACAGGAAATACCTGCAAGACTGGTTTGGAAGTAGAGAGTCGCTACTACTTTTCCATCAACAGTTGACTCCCGAACCACATTTGTTTGAGTTTTAAAATAAGATTGGTGCACACCAAGGCAGCTTCAACCCTCCAAGGGTTCGAAACCCTTGGAGGGTTTTCCGTGGAATTTTGCGTTTCAAGCCATATACCTCACTTGATCTTATACACCCGATCCTCGCCTTTATGATTATGATACTTCATGATTTTTCCTTTTTGAGAGGCCATATGAGGGATTTTGATGATATGCTCTGCAATGGTGGCGAGCCCACAATCTGGAAAAGCGGAAGTAGTATCACCCTTAAAAACAGAGACTATAGCACCTTCAATTACTTCTGGATTATACACATGGACTGTATCGCCTATAGTGTTACAATATGGGTGCATCCAAAGGCAAGTTCCAGAACTAAAGAAGCAATGGCTGATCCTTATGCTGTCGTGTGCCCATGAAAAATGAACAGAGTCTTGCTTTTGAAATCTTTTATATCTGGTATCGACCCATCTAGATCTATTAATGAATTTAAGGGGCAATTCTGAATAATGCTTTTTGATACTATCAAACTTAGCCGTTCCTTCTACCACTAAATCTATGCTATTATATCGATTCAAAAACTTGAGTTTTACCCTTTCATCAGTGATCACTACGTCGGTATCTGCTTGTAACTTTTGGTTTTGTGCTTTCTGGCTGGCATGTTCCTCTTTGCTATCGCAAGCCCAGAGGCCTAGACCTATCACGAGGCATAGGCTTCTCTTGATGTGCTTTATGGTGTGTTGCATTGTATTGCTTGGATTATCTTCTATCCTTTATTGAATTGCTCCGAAACGATGAACGTATAGGCTCTAGGCTTCGGCTTGTTATATTCGCAACAGGAACTCACTAAAATACTTAGGAGTAAAATATATTTATGTAAGCAATCCATAGATCAACATCAAGAGCCCCAAGGCAGGTAGATAAATACCCCAAGTCTGCATTTTGATGAAGAAGAACTCGTTTTCTAGGTCTATTTCCTTTTCTCTACCCGATGGGTCTATATAAGAATCTTTTGCCGTAAACCTTGTCCAAAAGCCCGTTAAGATCAATATACATCCTAATATTGTCCAGACGGAGGGGTGCGGGCCAGACAACCCCAAATATTCATAGATCAATCGGTAACCAATCCCTACTACCAATGTTGTAACTATGAAATAAACAACGATCAAAATCCCCCTACCTTTCCAATTGAGCCACATACTTTAATGATGTTAATGGATACAAATATAAGATTATTCAGCATGATCTGAATCCATATGTGGTTTGTTTGGGAGCATTTATATTTTGTCCAACCTCTTCGTAGCGTTGAGCAAAGCGCTCTACGTGAGTATTTAGTTTTGTACTTTTGAATACAGGACAAATCTATTCCATAGCCAAAGATGTTTAGTCCCGTAGGGACGATATATGGGTAGAAATCTTGCTAATTTCAAGACCAAGTTGCGTAGCAACGAAATAGTTTTGAGCTTGGAATTTTCTGATAGACGGGATTTCTACGACTATTACTATGTCGTCGCTAACGCGACTTATTACAATCTGTCATCTATGGCTACCAATATGTCGTCCCTACGGGACTCGCCGAAGTGAGTGTCTTCTCTCACTTTTTAATATCTCTTTCGTTTTGTGTGCCACAGTCCGAGGTGGAGGTATCCGGGCCTGAGACCTTACATTATCTTTAGGGTGAAATAACCAAAAATTACCATACAACACATGACTAACCCGAAAATAGTCATGACTACATCAAAAATAGTCGCGACGAGACCCAAGGAAGTCACGACTATACTCTGGGCAGTCGCGAAGAGATCGAAAATAGTCATGACTATTTTCTGAGAAGTCGCAACGAGAAGCCAAGAAGTCATGACTAAAAGCCAAATCGCCTCGACGAAGACGCAAATAGTCATGACTAAACTCAAAATAGTCATCACGAAACCAACCGAAGTCACGACGGGACCAAACGAAGTCATGACTATTTCGGCAGTAGTGCGCCCGAAAAACAACCTAGTCGCTACGAATCACACCAGAGTCATCAGCAAAGTACAGGACTACGGCAAGGGCGAGGTATTGTAAGGCTACATTGAGGTATTGTAAGCAAACATTAAAAACTCCTAACTTCTGGAGGTTTAAAATACGTGATATGGGTATGCAAGGTGCATTCACCCAATCCGCCTACAGTTCGACCCCTTCAGGGTCGTTGTTCAATCCTGTAAACCTAACCCCACGATGCTCGTGGGGCTATTAACATTCAACCACTGCGTGGTTGTTTCTAGGCATGAGTCGAATCTTGGCAAAAGGATAAATGTTGCTCATTGCAATACTCATCGCAAGCAAGAACCCTGAGCAGGGTTCAATATGAATAGCCGTAGGTAAAACCTACGGGTAATAATAAATACTGGTACATCGCAACCCCGAAGAGGGTTGAACTATACGTGCTATAGGAGTTTAATCAAAAAAAAGCGCTAGGTACCGTTTAACGTAACATGCCAAAGAGCAGGATTAAAGTTTTATCTGTAGTTCAATATTTACTCTCAGTTAAAGCCATGATCTTTTTCAAATATAATATTAGGGCTAATTTACTGGGAATTCTAATTATTGGGAGCGCTTCATATAAACTTATTTGGGGACTCTAGTGTAGGGACAGAATCTATATCTCATCCAGTAATAAATTTTTCATTGCTTTTTCTAAGGTTTTAAAAAGTGGCTTCTTTTCCTCTGGAATATCTTCATCAGTTATTGACATAAAAAGTAAGTAAGAGCTTGGCACCCCAAGCTCTTCACATATTCTTTTTATTGTACTTTTTTGAGGAAAGCTATTATTTAGCTCAATTTGACAAAGTGCGTTATATGAAATCTCGCACTTTTCAGCTAGTTCCTTTTGAGTCAACCCCTTTTTCTTTCTTAACAGCTTAATTGCACTTCCTATATCCATTTTTTAACCGTCTAAATCTATATCAAAATCATCAAACAAATTTCCGGCAATTCCAATCCATCTTAAGATTGTTACCCAGTTTATATTTTTTTTATTAATCTCCTGCTTAAGAAACTCCTTTTCCTCATTTCTCAGGTTTGACTTATTTATTAGTTTTATTATTTCTTCTTTCTTTGTCGCCATTTTTACATTTTTTTTAAGTTAAAAATGGCCTCTTTTATTTTCTTATTTATATGCTGTTTAAAGAGACCGAAACTTTGCAAAGTCTCGAAACAGCATCTTCTTCTGGAAATGTATAAAATGTATAGGGAGGGACTATGAAATCAATTTTATTATGATTAGTACTTTTGGGTTTATTTATTTTGGGTTTATTGAGTTTTATTCCTGTCTTAATGAATCTAAAAAAGCCTTTGATCTTTCTTTTTGATGGATTATCAGGTTCCTCGTCAAAATTCAGTTCAAAAAATACTTCCTTAGGTTCTGATCTGTCAATATCTTTACCCAGATTTCCAATAAACATTATTTTTTTTAATGAAACACCATAACGAGTTTTGGGAATTTCATATGTTCTGTTTTGGACTTTTTCTTCTGTTTCAAAAAAAGCACTACCTTGTTTAGAGTACGCACTTTTACTAAACTTTTCATAAATTAAGCTTATAGCTTCTTCATATAATTTAGTTTCGGGCTTTACTTTAACTTCTATTCCATTTTTAGCTAAATATTTGGCTATAGTTGAAATGCTAGCATTTACCTGTTTTGCTACTTTTCCTAGTCTTACTGATCGCTCTGAAGCTTTTAGGTCACAATTAAGTTTGATAAAAGTAAATGGTGCTGTATAAGTTCCAAATTCTTTTTGAATAAGGCCCATTGCGTAAGAGTCCACCGTTGTATTAGGGTTTGCTTCAGCTTCAATGCCTTTTGAACATAGAAATTCCGCTATTGTTGAAATCCCGACGTTAATCTGCCTTGCTAATTGGCCCAACCTAATAGTCCTTTCCATATTGAATCTTTTGACAAAGATAAAATATGATTACACAAAATACAAGCAATACTTGTATTTCGTGTAATCATATCCATTTATTGCTGGTATACATTTTGATTTCTATTTTTTGTTGGTTGTTACCTCTTACCCGAATTTGCTTTAGTAGACTTCAAACTTGCTGTACAATCTATTTTTAAAAACGATATGAACAGGTAATTTTGCCTATCACTTAGTCATAACACACTTTTAAAGTACATAGACTTATAATTAACGCTTTACAAATGAACCCATTCACCAAACTCTCATACCTGGTTTTAATAATATTACCGTTACTGTTGATGCTCATTATGTTTATGGCCATCGTTGCAGTAGGTGCAGCGGGACACGGTTCAGGAGGAGATACAGAATTTTTCTGGATAGTAACAGCTATAGGTATTTTAAATGCTGTGTTGCTTAGAAATTGTATGGGTAAGCCCTATAAACTCAGAAGTCGCAAGCTGAGGTGGGCTACAATTCTGCTTGCTGCCGCTTCGGTCTTAGTATCTTTATTTTTATTGGTAGCCAGTTTTTATAGCCCTGAAGGGTTCATAATTGGCTCAGTCATGTTTGTAGTTGCATTATTGACCATTATTTGTGGCGTGGTGGTTATTGTAGATAATAGCAAAACTACAAATAATTAAAGAGCACGACTACCTTAGGTTTATATATAGGTGATGGCGGTGATGTTTAACTCAATTTTCAAATTTGGAGTTTCTCCATTTATTTAAGATGATGTTTTTGTTTTCCTGGCTATCATAAAAAATCAATACAAATAGGCAATAATTATTGATTACTTGGGAATAACTTAATTGATTTTCAACAAGGGTTGAATCATGGTAAGCGGTTATTTCAGACTTAATAAATACTTTTTTGTCAATCATTTCTCTACTCCAACTGGAATCTACTTTTATACAGTATTTGGCTAGTCCAGCGTACAATCGTCCTCTTTGGAGATGGAAAACGTGTTCTATTTTTTCTTTTGAGGTATCAAATGGAATTAAAAGGGCCGTAAATTTATTTCTATTATCTTTTTCAAAGCTAAATAAAAAGGACGGTAGTCTTTTCAGTTTTTTACTAGTATCAATTTTTTCAACATTGTTTAGGTTTAATTTTTTATTGATTTTATGAAGAAGCTTTTCTTCAGTTTGAATCTCCCATTGTTTTGGAATTTCCATGGTCCATCCTATTATTTTTGAAGAGAATCTAGATGAATCCGTGTTAAACCTAATGGTATCATTTTGCCCTTTACAAACAAAAAGGGTAGAAATAGCTATGATAATTATGGAGTGAATTAAGTATGGTTTCATCATATAAACACCAATTACTTCCCCTCCAAGCCCCTAATCTTCTCTTGCAAAAGAGTGATCATATCAGCTTGTAGTTTATTTTTCTCTTCTTGAAGTCTGGCATTTTCTTCATAAAGTCTTTTGAGGTCTTCAGGAAAGGAAATATGAACCACACTTTGAATATTAGGATTACCTGAGATATCTCCATTATTATTAAATACATTTTTCTCATCAAAGCTCAAGACCTCTTCGGGTTTCATGTCAAAGATGCCGGAGATCTCAAGTAGACGATCCATGTTGATGGAGACCTCGTCACGCTCGATGCGTTGGTAGCCCGAAAGCGTCATGTCCAAGCGCTCTGCCATGTCTTTGGCGGTGATGTTTTTGAGTTCGCGGATCTTGTGAATCTTGTTGCCGATCTTCATGAGCTATGTATTGATAGAGTCCTGATGTATACTTTCAACAAATATAATGGATTTTTAGAGTTTATAGTTAAGAGTTTAGAGTAAAAAGGTAAGACTAGAGACCCTGTTGGAATTTTAAATGTTGAATTATGAATTATAAATGGTTTCAAAATGTAAAAACGTACCACGTTACACGTAAAGCGTTAAACGTAAACGTTATTTCACAACTTTTAAGCATTTTACGGGTAGGGGAGTAAAGGGCTGAAAGTAGGGGAGTGGCTAGTTTTGTGTATAGAAACACCCAAAACAAAACGCTTATGAATGCACAGCAGCGCAGCGCCATCGCCCTCAACCTCATCGCCAACGACCTCATCAATACCAAACTGGTCATGGGCCTTCGCGCCTTGGGTATAGACGCAGGGGTGTATGGTCTCTGCCTTGCGGAGTCGATCTTCATACTTATGGGCTATGGCAAAACACAGCAGACAGCGGAACTGTACGACCGCTATGCTGCCCTGAGCCGCAAGGTGCTGGATGTCCCCTTGAGCGATGCTGACCATAATGCCTTGGAAGCCTTGGCGCTCGAGATCTATGAAACCTTGCTGAGGGAGTTTCCTGGAGTTTAGAGTTTAGAGTGAAGAGGTTGGACGTTAGAGATTGGAGTAAAGAGTAAAGAGTAAAGAGGTTGGAATGTGGGATGGCAAATTAGCGCATGCTAAGGCAGTCTCAACCCTCCAAGGGTTTCGAACCCTTGGAGGGTTTTCCATGGGATGAGACGAACCACAACATATCTTTTGCATGCCAGCCCTTCCAAGTCTTCAAGACTTGGAAGGGCTATTTCATGGTGTGAGCGCAAACCAAGGAAATGGGGCTTTATTCTGATGGCCTTACTCTAAACGTTTGTGGAGACACAAACGTGGGCGTAAGTATCAACATTGTAAAAGTTTCGAAAGTTTTCCAAGGGCAAGATAAAGCCCATGGTACAATTTCAATTGCCGTCCCGATGCATCGGGACGGTCAAAAAACAAAACTCCACTTGGCTTTAGCCAAAAAGCCATGGTTAGGCCACTGGCAAAGAATCCGGGTTGGAAACCCTCAATTATCTTTAAGTTCGACATGCGGGCGGAGCCCTAACATGATCGAACAGCGGGTTTAGAGTGAAGAGTAAAGAGGTTGGAATGTGGAGGGTTGAGATGGGCGAACAGAGCCCTGAAAGGGCGGCATTCACCAGCGATGGGTGCAGCCCATCGACTAGAACAACCTATGTTTGTGAGGACACAAACGTGGGCGTAGATTAGAGTTTAGAGTGAAGAGTTTAGAGGTTGGACGTTAGAGATTGGAATGTTGACTATGAAGGAGTGCATGCCAAGGCAGCTTCAACCCTCCAAGGGTTTCGAACCCTTGGAGGGTTTTCCAAGGTATGGAACAAACCAAGGAAATACTACTTCATTCTTATGAAATTACTCTAAACGTTTGTGGAGACACAAACGTGGGCGTAGTAGCTAGATTTCAATTCCATCTTTGTTAAGCGTATAAGTATTCCCTTGCCAATCCTTGAGTAAAATCATATCCTCTTGTATGGTACAAGCGCTGCTGCTATCTTGGGTTGCAAATAATCTTTTGCCCCCAAAGTCCATTTTTCATTCCTTTCTATATCGATGCGGCTTAATTGCAATTTGCCTTGTAGGAGTCGGTCTTGGTCTAGTGCTTAAACCCAGAATAAGCATTAGAAATTTACTACGACAAAATGCTACCTCAAATTCATTTCGATACTCGTTTTTCTTCATTCAAGCTA
>CAMFLX010000226.1 GCA_945957555.1 uncultured Cytophagales bacterium | reverse complement strand
GCTTATGCAGAGCAACCTGGAGTTATTGATGAGCTAGCTTTGCCTGAAACACAGAGAAACTTGATCAAAACCGCTAAAAGAACTGGAAAGCCTGTGGTTATCTGCTTGGTAGAAGGACGCCCACGTCTATTTCCAAATGAAGTACCATTGGCCGATGCCGTACTGATGGCCTATAGACCAAGCAACTATGGGGCTACTGCAATTGTGGAAACTTTATTGGGTGAAAACAACCCAAGTGGTAGATTACCTTTCACCTACCCTAAATACAATGGAAAAATCACGACTTACGACTATAAGTTTAAAGAAACAGAGCAACAACCAGTCGCGGGCCAGAGTGATTATGAGGCATTGCAAGTTCAATGGCCTTTTGGCCATGGTTTAAGCTATTCGAACTTTACTTATAGCAACATAAAAGTTTCAAAAACAGAGTTTAGTGGCTCGGACTCCATTGTCATATCTGTTGATATTAAAAACACAGGAACTAAAGACGGCAAAACAACTGTGGAACTGTACAGCAGAGATCACTATGCCAGTATAACACCTTCTCAAAAAAGACTCAGGCAATACCAAAAAATTAGCCTTAAGGTAGGCGAAAGCCAAAAGCTAAAATTTGTGATTAAGGCATACGATCTTGCTTTTGTGAACAATCAAATGCAAACAATTACAGAAGGAGGTGCCTTCGACATTATGATCGACAACTTAAAAGTGGAAATAAGCTATAAATAGTTGATCAACAATATTAGATCAGTCTCTAAAACAAATCATTAAACTGATAAACAAATTTAAAATGATAATCAATATGAAAAGAAGCATTTCAATTTTTTGTCTTTTGCTGCTTGGACACATCGTGTCATTCGGGCAAAATAACATCGTAGAAAAATATGGTAAACTCCAAGTAAAGGGTAACTATATTTTGGGAGAAAAAGGGGATACAGTACAACTAAGGGGACTCTCCTTCTTTTGGAGCCAATGGATGGGACAGTACTATAATGAAGACGCTGTGAAATGGTTGCGCGACGACTGGAAATGCACCATTGTTAGAGCAGCTATGGGGGTGGAAATGGATGGATATCTCTATGATCCTGAAGGTGAAAAACAGAACGTTGAAAAAGTGGTAGATGCTGCCATCAAACACGGAATCTATGTGATTATAGATTTTCATAGTCATGAAGCACACAAGCATCCTGAAGAAGCAAAGAAGTTCTTTGCTGAAATGGCACAAAAATATGGTAAATACCCAAATGTCATCTATGAGGTATACAATGAGCCTTTACAAGATCCTACATGGAAAGATGATATCAAACCTTATGAGGATTCGGTGATTGCAGTGATCAGAAAATATGATGCAGACAATCTGATCGTATGCGGCACGAGACAATGGTCACAAATGGTAAGTGAGGCAGCCAATGACCCCATTAAAGATGTGAATGTTGCGTATGCATTGCACTACTATGCAGATACACACAAAAAATCACTTAGAGACGAAGCTCAAAAAGCGCTAGACAAAGGAGTTGCACTATTTGTAACCGAATTTGGCACATGCAATGCCTCCGGCAATGGAAGGATTAATAAGGTAGAGTCTGAAAAGTGGTGGGAATTTCTTGACAAATACAAAATCAGTTGGTGCCAATGGTCTGTCGCAGACAAAGTAGAAACCGCTTCAATTTTACAGCCAGGTGCTCCCGCAAAAGGCGGCTGGACTGATGAACAGATCACAGAAACGGGACAATTCCTCAAACAAGAACTTCTTAAGAAAAACAGCCCACTGCTTAATTTCAAAACAAACAAGTCTGCAAAAGGTAAAAAATAATAACGACAACAATTATTTCAAAACTATAAAACACCTGAACAATTTGTATTGGCTCCACGTCACTAAGCATACCGATATCTTGGGTGAGACAAATAATGCTGACGAGGTCTTATGGCCCGTCAGCATTTATCAAACAACTTAGAATTTTAAAAACATTTCATGAAAAACGAAAGAATCAACCTCATAGATGCACTCAGAGGCATTGCCCTGATCGGTATCTTCATCATACACGGTATTGAACATTTTGAATTGTTTCAGGCACCAGGACATGGTTTAGTGGATTTATCAACTCTAGATGCCATTATTTTCAAATGGACTTTTATTTTGATTAGCGGCAAGGCTTATTCCTTATTTGCGATCATGTTTGGGGTAAGCTTTATCATACAAACTTATGAGGAGCATCCGTTTGACAAAGTCAGTATGGGCAAATATCTTTGGCGTTTATTCATCCTATTTGGTTTTGGATTTATCAATTCACTCCTATACCGAGGTGATATTCTTCATATGTACGCAGTGCTTGCCCTACCTTTGTTACTCATTGTATATATGCCCGATAAGATACAATGGAGTATTTTTACAATTCTTATCTTATTAATTCCCTTCTGGATACAGGTATTTTTTACAGAAAGTAAGAACGTATGGATGCCAATAGATCGCAATCTGGATGCCGATGCTGCGATAGCCTATACACAAGGAAGTATTTGGGATGTGATCAGTTTTAACCTAGACAAGGGACGGTTAATCGTATGGAGCTGGTGTGTAAACACTGGTAAAGTATTTCAGATTATCGCTTTATTTACTTTAGGGATGATTCTTGGACGCAAAAGATTCTTTCAAAATATCAGACAAAAGCAAAGTGTTTTGATCAAGACGGCTATTGCCTCCTTCGTGCTCATACTTATCCTACATTTTCTACAAAAACCAATACTGAGAAAGATACCAATCATCAAAAGCCATTATATGATTGGCAAAACCATCTATGAGAGTTATTATGCTTTTCTATACACAGTATTGGTATATTGCACTTTGTCTTTACTTTATTTAAAAACCCTTCAGAGTAAAACATGGAAGCTTCTCGCCAATATGGGCAGGATGAGCTTGAGTAACTACATTTTGAATGCGATAACAGGTGTTTGCCTCTTTTATGGTTTTGGTATGGGACTCTATGACTACCTAGGATCAACCTTGACACTTATCTTCATTCTTTTAAGCCTTGTTTGTCATGGGATATTCAGTTATATGTGGTTGAAACACTTCCATCAAGGCCCTTTTGAATACCTTTGGAAGATCCTGACTGAAAGGAATTTGAACATCGTTTTCAGAAAATGATGTATTGTGAAAAATGATTTAAATATTTAAAAACATCCCACAACTACTGCAAGCCACTCTACTATTGGCTTGCAGTAGTTTATCTATCAAGAACATGATCAATAATTATATTTACAAGATTTATAAAAGCCAACAGAAGAAATATTAATTTTAAGACATGAGCGTACTGTATAAATTTAACTATTCAATAAAACTCATATTCTTCGCAAGCCTATTCATCTTTAATGGCTTGGCTGCCCAGATCACTATTACGGATTCGTTGAAAGAGATGAATGTAAATGCTTCAAATGCTAGCATCAATGTCCCCTCTCCTGTAAATCAAGGAAGCAATAGACGTTGGATCAAAGCCCATATACGCTATACTGCCGATCATGAGACTTTTTATCTTGAATGCCAGTCTCCAAACTGGAAAGACATTTTGGTTTTGTACAAAATAGATACACTTACGCATATCTATCCAGTCACTGGTGCAGATTATATATTCGATTCCAGATCTGTAATGCACAAAAACTTCCTCTTCCCCTTACCGCAGCATCATGGAGACTATGAAGTGTGGGTAGGCCTTAATGATCCTCAAATCAATGAATTCTCGATCATGATACGATCCAGCAAAGACTTGATCAAATATTCACTTGCCGAATACTTCCTCTTGGGCTTTTATTACGGACTATTGGTACTTGTAGCCTTGTATAATACCATGCTTTATCTGCGAGGTAAACTGATTCTTCACTTATATTATGTGGGCTATATTATTGGTTGCATTTGTTTGTCGTTCAAAGAAGATGGGATCGCCTATCACTTTCTATGGCCCAATGCCCCGTTATTCAACTACTTACTAGTTACCTATTTAGCCAAACCCTTATTTTTAGCAACGTTTCTGTTTTATGCTTCGGCATTCCTAAACCTCCCACGATTACATCGCGTCGCTAAGCCTACCATGATCGCATTCTTATTAATCTATATCATCTTGTACCTAAGTACCAAACCTTACGCCTACTTGCACTGGATTCCCGAATGTGTTTTTGTAGGAGCATTTGTCACTGTTTACTTTTCGTCCCTTTATTTGACGATCATGGGCAATACCTTTGCCAAATACTTCTTTATTGGTTTTTCAGTAGTACTCGCAAGTATGTTGATCAACCTATTCCGACATTTGGGTTGGATCACTCCTACTGTATTCACGGTCTATAGCTATAACTACAGCATTATTGCAGAAGTGATCCTATTTTCATGGGCTTTGGCTGAGCGTATCAGATTGATTCAGGAAGAAAAAAAACGCAATCAGGAAGACTTGATCGTACAACTAAACAAAAATGAAGAGCTCCAGGCCAACTTGATCGAGCAACTTAATGAGAAACGAAAACTTCAAGACAAGGTAAACCGCGAACTGGAACAAAAAGTGAAGGAGCGCACACTAGAACTCGAAGAAGCTAACGAAAAACTCAAATCATTTGCCAGTAAGATGGATCAGATGAATTCTGCCTTGGACATCTACAACCACCAACTCAAAAAAGAGATTAAAGAGGAGAAGATCTCAAGGGTTTTTCATGAGGAATTAAGTTTTGAGGCTTTTTGCAAGATCTACCCCAACGAAGACACCTGTGTAAAGGAGATATATGATATGAAATGGGCCAAGGGTTATGTTTGCAAAAAGTGTGATCATGATAAATTTAGCAGTATGGGCGATTATCGAAGGAAGTGCTCCAAATGTGGGTATATAGAATCTGCAACTTCGCACACACTTTACCATCATTTGAAGTTCCCTTTGAATAAAGCCTTCTATATTACTTATGTAGAAGTAGCTGGGATCCATTACACCAACGAAGAGCTCGCCACAATCATTGATCTGCGGAAGCCTACTGTTTGGGCTTTTAAACAAAAGGTTTTAACCCGAAGTCTTGACAAAAAATATAAAAAAGCGAAAAGCTGGAAAGACATGATCATGGACTAATAAGTGACCAAGACCATTCCCCAAGCTTTGAATCCTATTATATAACAAAACAAAAGCTGCTTTGTGGGCAGCTTCTGCATAGTAAAGCTATCTGGATAGCATATCTATTTATCTTTGTATAGAGCCGTTACGTCTTTAGAGAAAATAGCAATCTCAGAAATCGTACCATCACTATCGTATAATGGCGCGTAGTTAATCGCAAACCACATATTAATATCACCTACTTTGATCTTATTCACCGCTTCAAAACTTTCACCTTTAAAAGCCCTCTTGTAGTTAGCGATTTCCCTTTCTTGATCTTCCTTACCAAGTAAGAGCATCATGTCGAAACCTTTTTCTAATTTCACTCCCGATTGCTCAAGTCCTTTGGCTAGAGCGTTATTAAAGCTTACCACCTTGTACTCTTTGTTCATGGTGAAGATACTGTCATTAGACACATTAATTAACTCATTCAAATAGCGCTCTTTTTCCGCCATTTCTTTATAAGCATTATTCGTCTCCGCCAATAATTTTTCAACTTCTTTCTTGGCGCTCGATAGTGCCGTGATATCATTCACAAACACTGCGGCAGCTATTATTGCCCCCTCAGCATCTTTAATAGGACTATACAAAATACTAAAATTGGAATTGATTTCCCCAAAAGTATACTCTTCGGTTACCTTAAAAGATTCTCCTTTAAACACCCTCTCGTAATAACTCGCATATTTCTTTTTATCCTCATCACTGGCAAATAGATTATTAAGATCAAAGCCTTTGTCTATTTCAAAACCAAAACCACTATAACTTTTCTTAAAGGCTTCATTACAGTTAATTACCTTCATGTTCCGATCTACTGTCAAGATAGAATCGCTTGAAGCATTAATGAGTTCATTCATGTAGCGCTCCTTGCCTTGTACTTCGCTCAACACACGATGTATCTCGTCTTGTGTAGCAGATAGCTCTTCCATGTTTTGACGGAGTTCCTCTTCTTGGGTTTTGAGCTCCTCAGTCTGCTGTTTAGAGTCATTTAACAGCTCCTCGGCTCTTTTTCGAGCATTGTTCAGCTCCGTAATGTCTTTAGAAAACCCTGCAATTGCATACACCTTACCTTGCTCATCTCTCAATGGAGCATAGTTTGTACTATAGCAGGAAGTTATACCTTTATCGACATATTCACTTGAGTACTCAAAGTTTTCGCCAGCAAAGGCTCTATCCATATACTCCTTTTGTTTTTTTCTCTCGGCAGCGTCAGGGAAAAGATCTAAAAAAGCAAACCCTTTCAAATCTTTTACGCCTGTAGTTTGTTCTAAAGAGGCACCAAACATCTTGTTATAGCTCATCACTTTGTATTCCTTATCTAAAATATAAATGCTGTCTTTGGGCGCATTTATAATTTCATTAAGGTATTTCTCCTTATTCTGTACTCCTTTAAGGACCCTCTGCATCTCCTCTTGAGTGGCATTGAGCTCTTCCATGTTTTGGCGCATCTCCTCTTCTTGGGAGCGCATCATTTCGGTCTGAGTCCTACTTTGTTGTAAAAGCACTTGCGTCTTCTGCCCATTTTTCACATTGGCCAGCGTAGAAGCAATACTCTCTCCTAGCTTTTGCACAAACTCTATTCTATATTTAGGAATGGTCTCAAATGCAGCTACCTCTACTACCCCGAAAACTTTCTCTTCTATCTTGAGCGGAACAATGAGTATATGATTGGGAAGGGCCTCACCCAAGCCAGAAGTAATCTTCACATAATCTCTAGGTATGTCAGACAAATAGATCGTATCCTTTTCTATAACAGCTTGCCCAGCCAATCCTTCACCTATATTGATCCGTTGCTCCATGTGCTTTTTCCTGTTATAGGCATAACATGCAGCCATTTCGATAAACACGTCGTTTGGATTGTCATCGTTGATCAAGTATAAGGCACCTTGGTTCACGTTCATGTATTTCACCAAACTCCTGATAATGTTATCCGTAAGTTCATGAATCTCTTCGTTCTTAGAGCGTAGTATGTCAATAAACTGAGCCAAACCTTCCGTAACCCAATTACGTTCCTTCTCTGCCAAGGAATAGCTCTGCAATTGATTACAAAGACTCAACAACGAATCCGTCAAAGCACTTGAAGCAGCAGAAGTACCTATACCTAAGCCCTCTCCAGCATTCCAATTGCCCTTTTCGATTTCACGGACAAACTCCGTAGCAATATTTATTTGAGACTCAAGTTGATTAATCCGCTCACGCATACGAACAAGTTCGTCTTTTGAAACGAATGATAAAGAAGCAATATTCATCGGGAAATATCTTTTGTTATTTTGTATAATTATTGATTAACAAGGGTAAAAAACTATTCATATTGAATTAATTTACGGTTTCTTGTACTATTTAATTGCTTTAAAGGTTACAAAATTTATCGAAAAACTATTTACTTTTATCATCTGCATGTAACTCGGAAGGATTCCGAATCATTTTAAAAAATCTGCTTATGAAAATCCACCAAATCACTAGTTTTATATACAATAGCTCATAACTTTGTTAAGCATATTTAAATTAAACTTAAAAATGAAAAAAATTTTTCTTCACATCACCTTGTTTGCTTCGATTTGCATTACCCAAATCAATGCACAAACAGTTTTAAAACCTTATAAAGTGGGTCATGAATTCACTTTAAACTTGCCAGACTACATGAAAAAAACACTTGGTCTCAACGAAGATGCAGCCATACAGTTTAAAAATGAAGAAAAGGACGTGTATGGCTTCATTATAGAAGACAATAAAGAAGAACTTATACTTGCCGAATCAGCCTTTGCCACTATTGATGATTTTTATAGTTTCTTTATTAAGGACTTTTTAGTAGGTCAAGAGAAAAGAGTAGTTTCTAAAGCTACAAAGAGCACTAAAGCAGGGATCAACTTTATGCAGGCCGATGCTTCTTATTTTGACAAGGATGCCAATGTTGACATCTACTATTATATAGGTATTGTGGAAACAAAAACTTCTTACTACAAACTTTTGTGCTTTACTTCTTTAACGAGCAAGGATAAATTCAAGGCGGACTTTGACAAGATACTTTACAGTATTAAAGATTAACCTCAATTCGGGATAAGGGAAAACGTGTATTGCTTATATCTTTTTGTTTATGAGCATTTTAATTTAACAATATCTGTTTAAATACATTTTCAGTATGCAGTGTTCTTTACTTTTCTTTGCTTACCCAAAGAAAAGTAACAAAAGAAAGGGTAGCAGGAAAGACCAAATCTAGCACTTTTTTTCTCACAAGGCCGCCCCGCCCTGTCCAAAGTGCTAGATTTC
>CAMFLX010000225.1 GCA_945957555.1 uncultured Cytophagales bacterium | reverse complement strand
ATAATAATTAGTGGTATTTGTTATGTTCGGAGTGAAAGTCGAACCATAGCCCAAAATTGAAGTTGATTGGGCATTATATTTCCACATAATGGTTGCACCAGAAGTTGCGGTAGCTGTCAATGTTACCACACCTGTACCACAACGAGAACCATCTAAAGCCGAAATAATGGTTGGTAATGGATTAATGGTTGCTACTACGGCAGTTCTAGTAGATATACAAGTACCATCAACTGCTTGTGCATAATATGTGGTGGTGGCACTGATACTTGGTGTCGTAAAACTTGTACCCGTTCCTACGGAAGATCCTCCGCTAGATGATGTATACCAACTCACGCTACCCACACTAGGCATAGCCGATAAGGCCAAAGTACCTGTACCACAACGTGAAGCTCCTGTACCAACTATTGTGGGCGCATTGCAAGCAGGCAATGTGTATTTGCAAGAAAAAGCATCAAAAGCTCCTGCTGAGACCAAATTACTGACAGTTGTACCCATGTCCACATCTACAGTACCTGAGAAATTGCCCGTTATATAACAGTCGTTACCAGAAGGGCTTGCTGAGTAGTTTTTGTCATCATCTGCACTAGCTATGATAATTGGGTTACCAATCATTGCCCCGTATCGATCTACTTTTATGGTAAATCCGTCGGTTAAACCAGCCGAAGTTATGTTGTTTGTGGCAGTAGTTGACAAATTAAAATCCGCCACCCCATCAAAATAGCCACTTATGTAAGCATTACTGTTTGCATCCACTGAAATATGGTTAGAAATCACTGTGCCTGTACCACCCAACTGACTGGCCCAGATGAAGTTTCCTGCGGAATCAAGCTTGGTGATAAAACCATCAAATGTAGCTGCGGTGGCATTGGTAAATGAAGCAGTACTGCCACTTGGATCTAAATCTACAGTCCCTTTGAAAATACCTGTCAAATATAAATTACTGTTACCGTCCGCATCTATACTGTAACCAGCATCTGAACCAGAACCCGTTCCGCCCAATCCTTTTTGCCATTTGGGCACAAGATTATTGGTCAATTTAGCAACCACTACATCTGACCCACCTGCAGATGCAGGAAGTGCCGAAATATTAGCAAAGCCCGTGGACGAATAATTACCAATCACGAATACATTACCCGAATCATCAATTTTCACGCTCCTCAGTCCATCAGAATTAGAACCGCCCATTTTAATCTTTGCCAAATAAGCACCTGCATTGGACAATTTCAGTACAAAGCCATCTACTGTGGCCGAATTCATATTTTGGACACCAGTACCATAGTCAAAATCAACGGCTATCGATCCACCTTCGAAATTTCCGACCGCAAAAACATTCCCAGAGGCATCCACATCTATACCCAACCCATAATTATCGCCTTCGTCATTGCCTATGGTGTAGCCCCAAGAGAATACACCTGCTGCAGTCAACTTAACTATGAAGGCATGATTAGTAACTGCCGTTGGTGTCAAAATAAAACTTGAAGTAGGACTTGGATCGGCATCTATTTGCCCTTTGTAGTACCCGGTAACAAAAACATTGTTTGCTGCATCGGTTGCTATGTCTTGAATGAAACAAGTACCTGTACCTGTAAATGCCTTTGCCCACAAAAGCCCATTAGTTGGACTTTTCTTGATGATAAATGCATCCGAATTGTTGCCTGAAGCTGTCAATGTTATGGTTGTCTCGCCATCAGCTGCAAGTCCGGCAGTTATGGTGTTGGTAAATGCCCCACCAAAATAGTTATTGCCAACTGCATCTACATGGGTTGTGTAACCCGCATCTCCATCAGCACTTCCGTAAGATTTGGCCCACTGCAAGGTTTGTGAAAAGCCTAAGGATATACCTGTCGCCAAGGCAATAATCGTAATGATTTTGTTCATAATAATACAGAATTTTAGTTTTAATTATGACCTTACAACCGATCCAAAGTACATAGGTAACCCCCAAAATGTAAAAAATAATTATTGTGGAAAGAAAACTTGGAATAGCGTAAAAACCATCCCGTTGGTAATACTATCATTTGTGTTTCTGCCTCATTTTCAATAAAAAAAATAAAATTACCCTGAGGCCCGATGAGTAATCCAAGTTTAACCCAAAAATCTCAACAGACTTTGTGATGAGATCCATAGATATAATATAATCCCAGAATAAGCATTAGAAATTTACTGCGACAAAGTCTAATGCTTAATCTGGGTTAATGAGGATTTGGGAAGTGAAATTTGTGTGCGAATTTAGTGTACAAAATTGAGCTCAAATTTTGATAAAAAATTGTCAGTACGAAGTAATTGTGGGGTTGTAATAAAATTCTATTGAGATTTTTGGGTTTAAAGCATGGAACTAGACGACTTTTGGCTAGTGGCCGTCTAGTTCCGGGATGCTTACCTTTTTACAATTTTTAAGCTTTTAGAAGAAGATCCAGAAAGCACCTTTACCACATATACCCCTGCCTTCAAGTGTTCTGTAGAGAGCTGCACTGCTTTTTGATCAGAAGACTGCTCCAATGATAGAGCCCCATTTATGTCTAATACCTGAACTTTATCAATCACCAACTCGGAACTAATAGACAGCCATTCATGAATAGGATTAGGGTACACACTTATTTGAATAACAGACTCAGAGACATCATAAACAGAGGTCAGTATATTCTCTTTACCTGAGCCGACTACAAACTGAGGGGTATTGTTGGTACCTGTGGCGCCAGCCCTGGTCAAGTCCTTTGCATTGGCAGTTACATCATAAACTGGGGTTGCTGGAGTATTCATATCATAGTAGCCCAACAGCCCCGCCTCATTACCCACGAGCTCTTTTCCTCTATTGGTGGCTATTTCTTGTGCGGTACGCACAGTGTTCCATATCCTTACTTCATCTAAATCGCCATTGAAAAAGTCACTGGTACTGGTATTACCACCACCTATAGGGCCACCCAAGGCAAAAGAACTTGCTATATTTAAGGTTACATTGCTTAATTGACCAGCCTGTGTGCCGTCTACATACACGATAATAGTGCCAGCATCTTTTACTATAGCCAAATGGTGCCATTTGCCATCGTTGAGACCAGAACTTGCGATTGTTCTCCAAGTGCCTGTATACACCCGCACACCACCATTGAGTATGGCAACATCAAATCCGTAATTGGTATTGGCAAATACGCGCCCATAGCCTGTGGTAGAAGTTGTCCTGAATTGTGCCTCGTATGTAAAACTGGCGTTGCCTGTAACCAGAGCTGGAATAGATGCTATGTCATTGGTACCATCAAAATTAAGGGCAATATCGTTTAGATACGTACCAAAACCTGTACTTTCAAAACTTACGGTACCCGTAGGCACAAGAGTATTCCCTGTTGTTGTCTTGTCTGTGTAAACACTTTTATTGAATTGGTAATAGCTCAACAATCCCGCTTCATTGCCTATGAGTTGTTTTTTATAATTGGCTTCAATTTCTTGTGCAGTACGCACAGTGTTCCAAATTCGTACTTCATCTATCTTACAAGGCAGCTTGCCATCATTCTTTGTTTTTCCATTGAGACCCAAATACATGTATACAATTAACGCTGATGTTTATCTACGGCAATACCGTAATCTCATACTTGAGATTTTTACCATTCGCTTTGGTGATCCATACTACATAGAGTCCTTCTTGGAGGGAGTATCCGTTCACATTAGAACTGTTAAATATATACTGTTGCCCCGTGCCTTGTACTTGAACCACTACCCTACCTCGGTTGTCCACAATCTTTAGCATATCCTTCAACTGCAAGGGAATATTTACTTCATTGTCTTTTGACAAGGAATACACCAAGTCGCTTTCAAGAGGGCAGACCTCTTCAGGCACTTCTATTTGAATAGATTTGGACACACAGCTATTTCTATCGCTTACTACCAGCGAATAAACGCCTGCCAACAAGTTTTTAATCGATCTATGATCATAACTTTGGGTGTTGAGTTTGAAACTATAAGGTTCTTGACCTCCTACTACCTTTTCAAGGTTAATTTCCCCATCATTTTTAGCACCGCAAGCCGCCACTGCCTTGTAGTCAACATTGATCTGTACATTGTCACATAGATTTTGGGTTAAAACCACTTTGTTTGCTACCTCCACCTTTTTCTCAGGCTTGGGTTCTTCTGTAGCCTTAGCCTTTTCAATCAATGCCTTATCCTCTTTCATAAAGCCCTCCGATGCATTGGCTGCATCAGCGGGCTTCTCATATATAGGTGTTGTACTTAATGCTTTTACCTTTGGTATGCTATTGGTACTTGAAGCAACTTGATGATTACTGGCTGAGCTCGCCACATCTCGATCCTCTGCTTGAGCTGCTGGCTGGGCAATTTGTACAGAGTCTATAGGGGCAACACTACTGGTCTTCTTGGACTCGGCTATGAATACATATACACCTACTGTGATCAAAGCCAAACCTAGCACAGTCCATGTCCCTAGCTTTCGCAGTTTTCTCCTTTTTTCAATCTGGGTAAACTTCGCCTCAAACTCGGCACTCAAGTCATCGAGTTTGAGCTCCCCAAAAAGTTTCTCAAAATCCAGTTCTTCGTTTTGTTCCTTGTGATCTTCCATATCAGGTCGTAGTTAGCAGTTCTCTATAAGCTTGGTTATCTTGTACCATCGCTATCATGCGTTGCTTGCATTTGTAGTGTTTGGTTTTAACCGCATCGGTAGTCGTATACCCCATTTGTTCACCAATCTCTTTCATAGACTTGTCATCGTAATACACCATCATCAGTAGCTCTTTGCACCTATCTCCTAGTTTATCCAAGATGACCCTTACGGCAGAAACCCGCTCCTTTGAATACAACAGACCTATATGAGAAGGCTCTACCATTGCATCGTCAAAATTTTGATCGCTGATCTCCAATCGTTTGTCTTTTATCGCTTTATTGATCCATCTGTTTTTTGCTACCGTGTATAAAAAAGCATCCACCTCGGTGTTCATTTCATATTTATGTTCCCGTACGTATTTGAAAAATATCAATATGGTATCGTGCAGCAAATCTTTCGCATCTTCAGGGCTTCCACCCCCTGTAAAAACAAGCTTTTTGATTTTAGGGAATATGCGAGCATACATCAATTCTATAAATTTAGAATTGTTATTGGTCTTTATGGCTTCGATAATAGCTCTGTCGATATGGTTTGACATCACATTTTTATTTTACTCACAACAAACATATATTTGCAAGGTAACCCCAATAGGTGTTGAAATTTAAAAGTTTCTTTTTTCATCTTTCATTTTTCATTGTTTCATCCGTATGTTTTTCGCAAACGAGCTATATGAGACAGTTTTACAGAGAATTTTCTCAGGTCCAAACCTCCTACATTTTACGCAATCCATCATTTGTTGATACATCAGCTCACTACACGCTACAGTCAGGCTACAATAGTTTCAATCGCCTCAGCCAAAATATCAACAACTTATATTTTACCGCCACTGTACGCCTGGGAATCTCCCAAACTCGTACCATGCACTACATCGGTATCAATATGGTGAGTTTTAAAGAAGGTAAATACATTCACCAAGAGCGTCCACAATTTCGCTACAGTCAGTTGTTTCAACTTGGCGAACACGCCTACATCAGCACGGGCTTTGCTTTCGGAGTCTTGAGTCATTCTGTGGATGCCAACCCCATTACTGGGGGCGAAACCAATTACGCACCTGATGGAAGCCTAGGCTTAAAGTTAATGTACAAGTCAGTGTATGTAGGGCTTTCCGCTTCGCAATTGTTTCAAGCAAGCTTTGAGAAGTTTCAAAGGCCTGCCAAAATGATACGTATGTATTATCTGAACGGAAGTAAGAAATTCCTGCTTGATCCCTTGGGCAAATATACCTTGGAAACGGCATTAATCTTGAAGTCTCCTGATGAATTTAAAACCAATACGGCTTGGTGCTATGTCAATGTGCAGATGAACGAAGTATTGGAGGCCAATGTATTGTTCAATGACCTGCAATCCTTGAATTTTGGCATAGGACTTCCCAAAATGAGTATAGGTAAGCATGAATTAGGAATGAGTCTTTCGTATATGTCACAGTTTTTAGACAGCCAATATCAAAATGTGGGCAATGTGGAGATCGGTTTAAAATACAAAATCAAATGACAAGGTTACTTCATGGCGCTCAAGATTGTTGTAAAGGAAAGATTATAAATAGATATTAAAAGAACATATTGAAAAGGAGCTTTAAACATATTGTCTTGGTAATAGTGCTTGGGCTTGCCATGAGCAGCTTTGCCCAAAACATGACCGTGGTCGTTCCTGCCAATACGGTGTTTAATTCCACTTATTATACCATCAAACTTAACGATGACATCGAATTTTACTTCGATTCCATGCAAGTGAAATTAAAACTCATCGCCAGCCAAACATGGACAGGCAACGACCTCACATTTGTATTGCCACAAAATACTGGCGGCGCCTTACAAAACGGCTACAACAACTCCGTGCCTGGCAATAGAATATACCTGAAGATCAAAGACAAAACCTACAATTGCAGAAAGGAAGCGAGTGGCGTGTTTTCTTCTAAAAACGGTACTGGTATCTATAACTTTGTGGCTGGACGTGTGGATACCTTGAATAGGATCAACCTTTCTGACAACGGCATGGCGATCACCGAGGATACGATTTGCAACTTGGTGGGTTCTAAAATAAATGTAGGTGGTGTACTTTTAGATCCTTATGCGGCTATACCTACTTTTGCAAGTGTACCGATCGGCCTCGCGATATCGAACAATGGTACCGTGAACTATGCTGGCTCCACGGCAGGTACTTACCGAATACACATCAACTATCAAGCATGTATCCATAACAACGACAGTCTCTCCGTTACCGTGCTTCCAGCTTTGTCACTAAGCAGTGGCGCTATCACATACCAAGAAAATGCCTGTGGTAAAAGCAACGGACTCATACAAGTAACTAAGCCCGCTGGTGCTTATGAACCTGTAAGTTATGTGTTTTCACAAAACAATGCCGTCATCAACAATTCAACGCAAAACATCCTCGCCAACCTCAGCGATGGCACCTATGGGGTAAAGGTAATAGACAAATATGGATGTGTAGACAGTACCTTAGCTACTTTAAACTGTGTGACGGCACCACCTGACATGACGCTGAAAATACCCAATGTATTTAACATTAAAGGTTACACGCTAAAGAACTTCGATCTCTTGGAGATTTATTACGACTCACTGGGCCAAAAGCTCAAACTTGTGACTTCACAATATTGGCAAGGAAGCGCCCTAGTCTTTAACTTACCTGCCAACTACGCCAGCACGGGCAAAAACGGATTCTCTGAGGGGGATAAAATATACTTGAGGATATTTGACGAGTCGGGCAATTGTAGGCTCGAGGTGGCAAGGCTGGCTACGGATATAGCTACCACGGGCACATTTACTACATTTACAGCCGGCAGTACCAAAACCGCCACACTGATCACTGCGGCACTGGCGCAAGCGAGTTTTGCTACCGACAGCTTGTGTACGGGTACGGCTCAACTTTCATTTACGGGCAAAACAGATCCGTATTCCGCAGCGCCTACTTACACGAGCAATGTATCGGGCTTGGACCTTTCAAGCAGCGGAGAAGTAACTTACGCAAGCTCTACAGCTGGTACTTATGAGGTGAGCATCAACACCAATATCTGTTTGGCTAGCAAAACGGTACCCATAACGATCCTGCCACAGTGGTCGCTCAGTGCTGCGAATATTGTACTCAAAGCCAACGACTGCGGGCAAACCAACGGCTCTATCAAATTACTCGCGCCTAGTGCCGCCTATCCTCCATTGACCTACTCGTTTACCGCCACGAGTTATTCATACACGGGCAGTGTGGACAGTATTGCCGATATAGGCAATGAGAACTTTAATGTGAGCATTACTGACCGATACCAATGTGTGGGTAAAGGAAAAGTGATCGTAAACTGTATACCCGTACAGGCGAACACAAACATGACCCTTGTGGTGAGCAACAATTATTCTTTGCAAAACTATACCATGACCCTAGGGGACGAGGTTGAAGTTTATTATGATTCTCTGGGTGTTAAACTGGCTTTGGTGGCCAAAGCACCTTGGAATAACGGAGACTTGAGCTTTCAGCTCCCGCTAAACACTGCAAGTGCCGGCAAAAATGGTTTCAACGAAGGCGACAAGATCTATTTGAAAATCTTAGATAAACAAAATAACTGTAGAGTACAGATTTTTTCGCTGATCGCAAATCAAAACGACATTGTTTTTAAATCGGATACTAGTGTTGCCAGTGAAGTGTTGACCGGAGGCACGCTGACCGTTTCATACGCTATCGATTCCCTTTGTGATAATTTCTCTCAGGTCAAAATCGGTACCTTGGCCGATCCTTATGCCCCACAGCCGCAGTTTGAGAGTATTCCTGCCGGACTTGGTTTTTGGGCTAATGGCAATATCGATTACGATAGCTCTGTAAT
>CAMFLX010000224.1 GCA_945957555.1 uncultured Cytophagales bacterium | reverse complement strand
ATCTACACTTATGCGATCGTCGGCAGCGTCAGATGTGTATAAGAGACAGTCCTAATGTCGATCCCTGGTTTGTGGGCAATGCTGCCCGCTGGGCACAACTGATTGACGTAACAGCAAAGCATCATGAGGATAAAGGGCGTACGATCGTTACCATTTCCCCATTCAATGAACCCGATAATACAGCAACAGGCCAAGGTACAAGTACCGATTTTTACAATATTTGTGGCGAGCTGAGAAAAATAACCCGCCTCAACAATGTCCGTATTTCGGGTGGCAATACGCTTAATAATGACCAAGCTTTGTCTTGGTACAATACTCTAAAGGCTAGGTTGGATGAAGGAAATACACACCAGTTGGCAGGTAGTTTTGATACCTATGCGAGCTTTTTTCAAACGGTAAGGAACAACGGAGACTATGCCTCTAATGACGAGCTGCACAATGTCATGGAAGCCATGGTCGGTGTGGAATATGGCATGCAAACGGGTATATGGTGGGGTACGGCGGAGCTAGCCCGTGGGGAATTTGTAAAAGCAAGCGATGGTAAGCGACTTGGTTATGCAGAACATCGTCCTAACTGGACTGCAGCATCAGTCTATCGTGGTCTTGATGGCAAAGTACAAGCCTTTGGGGGCACTTCAGAACGACAAGCTGCCACGACTACTTATCGTTTTATCTCCAAAGATAGAGACGTATACTACGATGGCAATGGTCCACAACGAGAATATACCATGGTCATGCCAGGCGGTACGGGATACCAACAGGGGCAGAGCAATGCAGAAAGGATGGTCAACATTACTTGGGGTGACGACATCCAACCCGTGATCAAGGGATGCTATGTTTTGGTGAACCGTAACAGCGGCAAGGTGATGGAAGTCGCAGGAGGAGCCACTGGCACAGGTGCTAATATTCAACAAGGTAACAATACGGGAGCAACGTATCAACAATGGAACGTGAACCCAGTAGACGCAAAGGTAGGTGGTGATTTTAGCTACTTCACGTTTACGGCTGTACACAGCGGCAAGTCGCCAGACATTTTAGACTGGTCATTGAATAACGGTGCTGGTGTTATTGCGTGGGACGATACTAAAGGTGCTAACCAACAGTGGTACCTTGACTATGCCGAGGATGGCTGGTTTTATATTCGCAGTCGTCATAGTGCCAAGTGCCTAGACATAGATAACGGTAGTATTGCTGCCGGAGCAAAGGTTGTTCAGTGGGACAAAAATTCTGGCAAAGATCAACAATGGCGCTTTCTTCCTGCAGGTGCAGCCATAGAGTTTGATGCACCTGGCGCACCGAGTAATCTGAAAGCCACTGCCAACGCAGAATCTATTCGCTTGGATTGGACTGCAAGTGTCTCTGCTGATGTTGCAGGGTACACTGTTTTTCGTGCGGAATCGGCTGGAGGGCCTTATCAAACCATTGCACGTAACGTGAAATCACCTTTTTTCGTGGATAATACGACAACCATTGCTGGTACTTTTTATTATGCCATCAAAGCGGTGGACAATTCATTGAACCGCTCCACTTATTCTAATCAAGCTTCCGCCACTACTACCGGTAACAAAGACCTAGTTGAGCAATTGTCCTTTGATAAAAACACCTTAGATAAATCGATCAATCTCAACCATGGCGCCACGTATGGTGCCATTACCTACACAACTGGTAAAGTGGGTACCGATGCCATTGTGCTAAACGGAACTGATGCTTTCGTACAGCTCCCAGCTACTTTGGCAAACCAGAAAGAGATTACCGTTGCTACATGGGTATATTGGAACGGCGGTGGTATCTGGCAACGCATCTTCGATTTTGGCAACAGCGAGGCTCAGAACATGTTCTTGTCGCCTAGTGGGGATGCAGGACAACTACGCTTTGCCATTAAGAACGGCGAGGAAGAGCAACGCTTAACAGCCACTGGCTTGCCTATAGGCAAATGGTCGCATGTAGCGGTAACGCTCAGTGGAACCAAGGGAAGTATGTATGTGAATGGTGTATTGGTAAATGAATCCAATACCTTTACCATAAGTCCGTTGGATTTCAAACCAGTCTTGAACTACATTGGTCGCAGCCAATATCCTGATGCCTTGCTTAACGGGTATATTGATGATTTTAGGGTGTACAATTATGCATTGACTGCGAACGAGGTTGCTCAGGTTGCAGGATTGATTCCTACAGATGTGGCAGATATAGATTGTAAGTGTGAAGATGGTTTGACACTATCACCAATGCCTGCAAATGAACTTATACATTTGAATTATGCACCAGAGAGCGGCAATGCTGTGTCAATACTTAAGGTATTTGATGCAAGTGGTAGATTGGTAATGGCTGATGTGCTCTCGAATACATCTGTCAAAGAACTGAATGTTTCAAACATGCCCTCGGGTGTTTATACCCTCAAGTTGACCAATAGCAATGTGTCCCTTACAAAAAGGATGGTCATAAAGCATTAAAAAAATAGAGGTTTATAAATTGAAAAAATGCAAGCCAATCGCCTTCATTTATTGACGGATTCTCAAGTCTATGCTTTGTCTAGATGTAGTTTTTTAGATGAAGCGCTACAGCTTTTATTAAAGCAAGAGATTGTTTCCAGAAATCTGGATCTAACAAGTTTAGAAAAGAATTATTATCGTATTGTTCATGAACCCCTTCCTGATTTTCTTCCCAGTGATGAATTCAAGATTTGGGTGATGGCAACGCTCATGCCTTTATACTCAGGAGGTATTTTGACTAGAATTATATTTGGACCTTATTTTCACAAGAATCCGAGGCGTTTTCAAGTATATGGAAAGCGAAGCATGTTGCTGTTTTTTGTTTGGTGTGTGGTATTTTTGGTGGTACAGTGTTGAGTTGAAAATAAAATAAAAAATTTGCTTGGAATTGCATGTTTATCCATAGTCTATGAGGAAGATATCAAAAGCTTGTGTATAATTGTCAATTGATTGATGAATAAAAGGCAGTAATTAGGGTTATATAGTATGAAAAGATTTGTGTTTTTGGGAATTTATGTATTCTGCCTTAGTATGTTTTCTCAGGTGGTTGGCAATGTAAAACTAGAGGGGCAGTCAGATTATTCAAATATTAAAGTGATTTTTAGGGCTGTTTCCCCAACAGCTGTAGACGATGATGTGTATACGGAGCCAAATGGAGACTATTCCAAAACGCTTGCCGCTGGTACATACTCGGTTATTTTTGAAAAGAAGGGATATATAAGGTATCAGTTACCACAAAATATATTTGTGAATGGAAGTGATACCATAAAGGATGTATTGCTCAAACATGCCATCCTGAAAAAGGTTTCGGGGAATGTTTCAGGTGTTTGGTCTAAAGATACAGTTTATGAAATCACCAATTTTATTACGATACCAGCGGGTGATTCATTACATGTAAATCCTGGTGTGAGTATCTACTTGAATCATAACGTTGAAAATTATATGCCTTTGGTGTATGTCTATGGCAAACTAAGCATGAAAGGGACTATGGACGACTCGATTAAAATAGTTCCTGAAATTGCGGGCTCAACTAAAGATATGATTTCTTTTTGGACTAAAAATAATGCGAAGTTTTCCTATATCAGTAGTAGTACAAATGCCTTTAATGTTTACAATGCTAATGATGTGTCAATGAGCTCTGATTTGAAAAATGAAGTTTCTCATTCAAGTTTTATGTCATTCGGTATGAAACTTAACGGGAATAATGAGGTCTATGATAACAAAATCACTTATGCGATATTCTCATCTATTGATGATTCAAAAGGTAAATCCAATATGTATTGTAATTTGTTTGACTATTATGATAATACACTTATTCTTGCCCAAGGAGGTCATTCGATGAACATCCACCATAATGTTTTTAATAATGGTACATTGGGTAAATTATATACCTCGGATACTTCAAGTGTGGTTTTTAGCCACAATTATGTGGCGAAGCACCTAGACAAGCTCGTCCTATCGCATAATGGTCATTCTCTGGAGTTTAAGAACAATACTTTTGGAGCCAATACGCTTACTTATTTGGATGTTTACGGGAAGTATAGTGGTTTGCGGGTGGTCAATAATATTTTTGAAAATGCAGGTCTACATACTGACGTGGCCAATCCGGTTTTTGACTTTGCGAACAATCAGTATAACCCGAATACTGTTTTTGTAAATATGTTAGGAGCTGGTGTTCCCATAAATACCAACACGAAAGGTTCAAAAACAGATACTTATGGCAATGTTATAGAAGTTCCCACATTTACGAAGCCCCCTCTACTTCAGACTGATTCACCACTCATAGGAGCAGGGCTCAATGGGTCGAATATTGGATTTGATCCGAAGGAAACATGTTTGGTAGATTACTTTAGCCATTGGTATACGCCAAAATCTGCTGACACACTCTATATTTCAGGAAAAGTATATGTAACCAATGGCTCGGTACTCAACACCACGGTAAAAGCAGTAAATCTGTTAACCAATAGGGAATATACTGTATTAACAGATCAAGCGGGTAGTTTTGCAATAGACTCACTACCTTTGGGTACATATTATGTAGTAACAAGTCCTGATGCTTCTTTGTCAGGACAGTATCAACTCACCTATTATCCTAAAAAGGATAACTTGAGCAAAGCAGAGAAGCTCAACCTGAAATTTAACATTACCAATATGAAGATATATCTTATACCAGCGGTAAATGCAGTAACAGATTCGGAGTTTATTGCAAATGTATACCCCAATCCATTCCAAGATGAGATTACTGTAAAGGGATTTGCTCCCAGTGAATTACAAATCACTAATGTATTAGGTCAGACTTTTCATACTGCTAAACTAATAGAGGGGCGTATTGACACGCATACTTGGCCTAAAGGTATCTATTTGGTGAAGTTTAATCATAAAGCCTTGAGGTTTGTTAAGGAATAAGGTTGAAGATGAATTTGTCCAGAAGTAATCTTTAATGGTTTAGAATTTTTGTTAAATAACCAATAACCAATAACCAATAACCAATAACCAATAACCAATAACCAATAACTTTGACTTGGCTACCTAAAGTATACCACAAAAAAGAAGCTACTTAGGTAAGTGAAAAGTATGGAAAAGAAAATATGGACCATGGTTTCAAAGGTTTTGCCTTTCCATAGTTTGGAGGAATAACCAAAAAACTGAATGAAGAGTCTGGCAGTCCAGAATATACCCAAACCCAGTGCTATTTGTTTGCCTAAGGAAGTATTGATAAGTTCCTTGCTTGTACTCAAACAGAGCCAGCCCATAAGCAGTAAGATCAGAGCAATAAAAAACGTATGTACCATCATCATTTGCCTGTTGATCAAGCTTAATGATTTAAGCTCTCGGTCCCAGTGAAAATAACTTGGGAAAATGGCATGTACCAAAGCAAGAGCGATCAAAAGCAGTCCTATGATTTTAAGTTGAAGTTCCATGTTTACAAAGTGCAAAGTTTGAAATAAAAGGGGTAAGTTTTGTTTCAGTTTTGATTTTGAGATGTGCCTTGTCAAATGTATCGTACCAAGTCTGTTGACTATGAAAATGCAAAAAACCAATGTTGTAGGCCCCAAAATTAAGTAAGTCTCTGAGATGCTCCACCACGTAGATCGTGCCTTCCTGTTTGAGTATTCGGTTTAGTTCCTGGAAAAAACGCACTCGTTCTTGAGCGTCTCTGATCTCGTGAGCAGCAAAGATTACAAAAATGGTATCGACCGAAGCATCGGGGAGGGGTAAATTGTCTGTTTGTACCTGAATAGTATTTGGAAAACAGGGATAGGCCTTTCTTGCTCTTTTGATAGAGATTTCAGTATGCTTTTGGGGATCATAAAAGTCGAATACATGTAAGGTTGCATCTTTGTGTAGGTCTTTGATAAGGGCACTGGTTTCGTCAAAACCTGCGTGGATGTTTACTAGTGCGCTCTGGCTTTTGTCGTTTTGAATCCATTTGAATTGATAAAGGTCTGATATGTCGTATATGTACATCGATACCAATAGAGACAACAACATCGTAACGAAAGCAAGAGCACTCAGCAAGTAGATGAGCGGTCGAAAAGACACCTCGAAGTATTTGGCAGCATACATAGTCAGAGAGAGGAGCACTATGGCGATTGCATAGAAATGCCAGTTGAATCGAATGATATTCGTAACGCCTTGAAAGGGTTTTCTCAGGGTTTCCATATTTCTATTTTACCTTTTTTCCAAGAGTAAGGAATGTCGCTGATCTGAAAAGCATTGGCCAGAATGGTTTTTTTAAGGTTTAATGTGTCTAAAAAAGAAAATGAATACTCAAGCACCTCAATAGATTTGGGAATCCAGTTTTCTCTCAAACCTTCTATGATCAATACTTCTTTACGGTCTTTGTTGTATGAAAATGTGAAGGGTAAAGGGCCTGCAAATCGCCTAGCTTCTTTCCAGTCTGCAAAGGGGGAATACTGAGGCAATGGTACCTCTAAATTATCGATTCTTACCTTGAGTTGAAAATTGGAGCGCTTCGATTTGAGTTCAAGAATCTCGTCCATTCTTGTTTGTACAATATCGGTGGTGGTATACTTATATTGGGTAAATATATTGCCCAGATATTGCATTTTCTTGTGGTCTGTCTCTGATTTAAGGATGTATAAACCTCTGAGTTTTTTGCCCGCCGTATTGGTGTATCTTACGAAAATTCTATAGCCAATAAGGAAGAAGTCATTACCCATGAATTTGGGAAAGCCTTTTGGGCGTAGTGCCTTAGTTTGTACAAAAGCAATGGCTACAAAAGCCCATTGATCTTTGTGGGTGTCTAGTTCCAAACATTCGGGAATAAGGGCCTGTAATTGCTCTTTGGGTACTGCAAAGGTGAGTACGATTGAGTTTTCAAAGAAGGCCTCTACGGCAAAGGGATGTTTTTGGAGGAATGAGCGCATATTAGGTCTGCTGAATGTTGGTTTTGAGATGGAATTCATTGTAGTAGACTAGACATACGAATACAAATGCAAAAAAAGCATTGAGTCGTCCCCAAAGTAACAGTTCCGGAACCAAGATGAATTCTAATGTCGTCATGGTGCTCACAATTAAGATTTGTATGATAGCGTTGAGCCGTGTTTTAATACGTGTCAAAATCCAAACGGTTAGAAGGATCTCAGAAATACCTATAAGGAGTGTTAATGTTCTAGCATACTCTTTGCCTAAAATTTCCGCTACGATGTGCTCGTGCCTAGGGACGCCGTTTAGTACTTTACAATAAAGACCATTGATAAGCCAAACACTGGCAATGAAGTAGGATACTATTTGATGAATGGTTCTTAATGGCATATAGGGATTCAAATGTAGGGAAATTAATGAATTCTTGGGTAAAAAGCTTAAACAGAAAGCACAAGGCTTAAGGTGCAAAGCTTTATTTTTAGACCATAGATCGAAGTGTGAGATGTCGGAAGCTCATATTTTCTGAAGTCCTATATGAACTCATTCTCAAATCTTCAAATCACCGAATTTTCAAATTGGAGAATCTTCAAGTCGATTTCATATCTTCGCATAATATATCCATAAATATGAAAATTTCCTTTGATCTAGACGATACTTTAATCGCTGGTGCGATCCCTTTCGAGGAGGAAAGTCAAAACATACTACAAAAATGTTTAGGAATGGAGAAGCTTCGCAAAGGAACCTTGGGATTGTTTAAAGACTTAGGGGCTCAGGGGCATGAGATCTGTATTTACACGACTTCCTTACGAAGTGTATTCATTATTAGGTTAACTTTTTGGCTTCATGGTATATACATTAAAGAGATATATAACAAAACAATCCATGATAAACATATCAAAGGAATGTCTATATATAGTTCAAAATACCCTCCCTTGTTTGGGATAGCTTTGCATATAGATGATTCTGAGGGCTTAAGGAAAGAAGGAGAGAAGTATAACTTTAAAACTATCATCATAAAAGCAGATGATGCTAATTGGGTGAATGAGGTGTTTAGGGAAGTAGGTAAGTATTAGTTTGGTCTAAAGTTTAACGGAACGTTAAAAGGAAACTATTGAGATCTCAAATCTTCAAATTACCAAATTTTCAAATCAGCAAATTAAAGATTAAATATACCTAATTGTAGGTATTGCGCACATTATAGAAACGTGGTAGTTTTACGGGGTTAAAACAATCATGTAAATATGAAATATCACTACATTCTGTCTATTATTACTATGTTCCTATGGATAGGGACCACGCAAGCTCAAGAAAATACCTGTGCAACTGCTACACCACTTACCGAAGGAACCTTTACGGGAACATTGGGGATCAATGGGGCGCCCAATTATGATATGAAGCCGAAATATTTTTCCTATACGCCTAGTGTGGATGAGAAGTGGTTGTTCAAGATTCAAGGAACAAGGACTTACAATTCTTTTATCAGCAATTACATCCCAACGGGTTTGAATATAGAGTCGGGCACTTGTGCCAGTAAGACCGCGGTAAAAACGATTTATGAACCCACTAAGGATTCTAGTT
>CAMFLX010000223.1 GCA_945957555.1 uncultured Cytophagales bacterium | reverse complement strand
CATAAACAAAAAGATATAAGAAATACACGTTTTCCCTTATCCCGAATTGAGGTTAGTTAAATCGGTTTTGGAATACAAAACTGAAATTATACTATCCTCCATAATTCTTTAGGAACTCATTCCTGTATTTTAGATTGTCTTGCTGATGTTTTAGAAATTGTTCCCGTCCTTTTAGAAATATTTCCCGATGTTATAGAAACTTCTCCCAGTGTTTTAAAAATCATCACCGATGTTTTAGGGATTGTTCCCATTGTTACAGAATGTTAGTGAGCTATGAGTGTTTTTTGTTAAGCATTTATTTTTAAAGAGTTGTATTTGCTCAAAAAAGCTTCATAGCTGAATTCTGGATACACTTGTGGCATATATAATTTAAAATCTTTAGATTCTTGATTTTCTTTTCTATCAAGTATTGCTCTTAAAACTTGTTGCCAATAAAATAACCCTTTGGACTTGCATAACAATTTATGATACCCTTCAAAATCTATCCCTAGAGGCAAGGGCTCACCTTCGAAAAAATAAAGATACATCTGATCATTTGGCTGATCTGTTTCATAAAAACCTACAGCAGCTTCATCCGCAAAAAAATCAATGAGCTTGAATTTCCTCAATGGATCATCTATTGGGGTATGGTCGAACCAAACGATTCCTTTTGAATCTTTAGCGAGTGTATCCGCATCTAAAATCCTGATACGGCCAGAAATACTTGGTTGATCTTTAAATTTGGAATGACTCCAATATATTTCCGAGCCATTCATTTGTGCATAATATTCTTGAATTGCGACAGGCCAAGTATTAGAGACAAATTTTGGGGAAGAAGGCTTTTTGTCGATCTTTATTTTATCAACGACCAACTCGTAATTGTACTGAATCTCTTTGACTAAAGCCAAAGTGGATTTGAGATATGAGTAGATTTGATCCATTTTATTATCTGCGATTAGCTTTGAAAGAGTTTTACATATCCTAAATCGGGCAAACTTAAAATGGTCGTTTTCTGTAAGGCAGTAAACTTTCGTCCGTCCGTGAATATATATTCAGCAAGGGCGTCAAATGATGAGAATCTTGTTTTCTCATTTTTGAGCTTGTCCTTCCACGCATCAACTATTTTTTCGGCCAAAGGTTTATTTACTTCGTCGATGCTTGAAATCGTTTCTACGCTTCTTGAATCCAAGTAAACCGTTTCTCGCTTAATACCTGTAAGGTCGTAATTCTTTGCATTTTGGTCGACGGTATTCTCTATCACAGTTCCTTTGGGCACAAGGTTGGTGCGTGACTCTTTGCCGTCATTCGACACATCTGCAGGTGTAACCATTTCGGCTTCACACACTAATTTTAAAGGGACATGAGCCTCCTCTGTCATGATCTCTTGAATGGTTTTATTGGAAGCACTGGCTGCCCCACGGCCGTATTGCGCTTCAACTTTGTAATACACTATATTGCCAGCACTTACGGCATTTTTAACGCGTGCTTCTGCAATATGCTCATGAGCACTGTTGGCATCTCGAGTAAGCGGTGTTAAGTTTTTCCAGTCCTTACCTGTTCCTCCTAAATTATGGTTGAGTAAATGGCCTAGAATATAATACGATCCAGCACCATTTCTTCTTTGGTTAATGATCGCGAAGGATTTATGGTGTGACACACTTGGTACAGAACCTGAAGGCATATCCTTGTTGGTCAGGAATTCCGCTTTCATGCTTTTACCATATTTGCCAGAATACAAAGATCCAAAATCGAGCCCGCTACCTTCCTTAGCACATGAAGGCCTTTCTCCTGCAAACAATGCTCCTGTAATGGCACTGAGCTCATCCATAAGTTCTCTGAGCTTTTCTGCTTTCTTGTCTTCGGTATATGTATCGGTAATCTTTTTGGCTTTTTCCTTATCTATTTCTTGTGATTTGGAAATAGCTTGAGCTTTCTTCGCCACTTTTTTGGCATTGCTGCCCGCATCTATCTTATTGACCCATTTTTCAAATGGACCTGCTGGAGCCGGGTTGATCATCAATTCATAATCATTCCCTGCTTTTTTGAAATACAACCTGTGACTCGAACCATCTTCTGCTTGGAAGGATTTCTGAATACCCAATATTCGTTTGGCCCAGTTTTTCACAGCATCTACTTTGTCGCCTACCCACTCTTTACCTTTTTCTACCTTGTCTTTGGCCCACTTCTTAGTATCCTCTACTTTCCCATTAACCTTTTTCGCGATCTTGTCGATGCCCAATTTTTTGGCAAGGGCTATGGCTTTGTCTATAACCCAGTCTATGGCTTTGTTGATCGGAGCTTGTATGGCTTTGATGATCTTTTGGACTTTTTCGGTGATGCCCGAGAGACCTAACAAAGAAGCTAAAAACCCGATTGTGATCGGAATGAGTTTAGCCAAGGCGGCTTCTATCCACTTAGCAGCACCTACGATATCTCCTTTGACAATATTTTCTGCAGAATCAATAACTGCATTGACCAAAGCCAGAATTCGTTTGCCATTTTCCACAAAGAACATGACCAGATTGTAAATGAGTTTACAAGCTTTGATGAATGCGGCGGCTGGATTGAGCAGGCCAATGATCCACTCTATACCTGCCATAATGATTTTCTCAATCAAGAAGTTTTTGATAGCATCCATAATGAGTACCTGCAGGTTACCTACTTGATCCATAATGTATTTCCAGAGGCCTGTAATCCCCTCTTTCATGATGATCTGGAAGATCTCAAACACCGTTTCTAGAGCGGCTACAGTAGGCTCCCCAAGTTTGAGCACGGCTCTTTGACGAATGTTGGCCCAAGTGAGACCAAGAATCTGCATCACAAAACCAAAGATGCCTTTGAGATCCCATACCGCTGGCAATACAATACCTGGTGGCATATTGCCCATGATCCACTCGATGAGTCCTTTCTTGAGATGTTCAGGGAGATGCTCTATGAACAAATTCATGCCCATCATTACAGCGTCAATCATATTGCTTAAGAAACCAATAGGATCGGAAATGATATCGCCAATAACATGAGCTACCCTTGCAAGGGTATCAAAGAGCATGTCTTTGAGTTCCAGAATGGTCCTAATAACTGCTGCAATGGCATTTAAGGCTCCACTGAGCCAACCTTGTTTGGATTCTTTGATCTTGTCAAAGGTTTCTTGCAGTTTTTGGACATTCTCCACATATTTTGCTTGGAGTTTGTCTACGAGTTGATCGTTCTTTTCTTGAACGCTTTGTTCTAGTTCAGTGAATTTACCCAATATGTCCTCTTTGGCAGTTGCACCGAGTTTGCGTCCTTCTTCATCCAGACCTTTCCAATAAGTTTCTATTTCAACCTTCCCATCGGCAATGGTCTTCATGGTAGCATTGAGTCCGTCGGCTACTTTTTGCGAAATGGCCGTGATTGCAACATCCATGGCATCCACAAAGGTTTTCTTTTCTTCTTGGAAGATCCTGTCTATTTCAGGAGAAAGGTGTCCTCTTGCCCAATCGCCAATGGTATCGTCTACAGTGGTCCAACCATAGTGATCGTCAAGGCGTTTGTTTACATTTCGCTCAAATACGGCATTTGCAGCCGTGGCAGCCGTATCGAAATCATTAGTTACTGCTGTTTCTAGATCTGCAAGGTTCTTATCTACCTTCTCTTTAGTTTTGGTATAAATTTTTTGCAAGCCTTCTGCAACTTCTTTACGTTTCGCCTCATCTTTGTTTTTAGTATCGGTCTTACTCGCATCTACTTTACCAAACTTATCCGTTCTGGCGTCATACATTTCTCCAAGTTTACCATAGACCGTTTGCTTACTTTGCTGAGCAGCCTTATTGAGTTGTGGATTTTCTTTTTCCCTATATTCGGCAGGGGCATTACGAGCCTCCTGTTGTGCTACATTTTTTTCGTCAAGGGCACCAGTAAACTTAGGTTCATTCGACTTCGCAAGTTGTTCATCGGTAACATTGCTTTCGGCCATTTTAGAATCCAGTTCCTGAGCGTCTTTCTCCATGGAGATTTCCTCATCAGTTTTTGGTTTAGGCGCTGCCGTTTCTGGCTTAGGCACAAATGGTTTTTTGCCAGCATCTTCTGGAACTAGATCTCCACCGATTTTAGGTTTTACTCCTTCAGTGCTAGGTTTTTCATTGCTGGTATCGGCTATAGTTTTGCCCGCATTTTCTTTCTCTTTTTTAACATCCCCTTTAGCCCCTTCTTTGGCTTCCTCCATGGCCCGGGTCTGTTTGCTTTTGTCATCGTATCTTTCTAATGTTTCTTCGTCATTTTTGGGCAGTGCTGCTACTATCCGCTCCATGAGCTGGTCTTTGAAGGCTTTGGCATTGAAAGGACTGGCCTCCTGCACACTCATTTTTCCTACTTGATTTCCTTGCGCTTGGCTGTTCACATCTAGCTCAGGGTCTATTTGCGAAGCTGCTTGTGCTGCATCGGCTTTCTCTTGAGGATCTCCATGTACTTTTTGCTTTTTATTGGCAACAGCAACCCCTTTGATAACCTCTCCAAAAGCAGGGTCTTCTGCAGGCGACTTGGGAGCCATAGGCATTGGTTTGTCTTCTTTGACTTCTGACTCCGCTTCATCTTTTGTGGCTTCAGGGGCATCCTTTGTTTTCGCAGCTTCGTCCATACCTGTCTCAGGGCTTGTCGTGCCACTCCTTTTTTCTGGAGTATATGGTTTCACACCGCCTTTAGTGCTCGTCTCAGAGCTTGATGTACTCACAGTAGGTGCTCCTGCGGCTGAGAGAATTTGATTCAGTTCTTCTTTACTAAATTCCTTAGGATTTGCAGGCAGTTGGCTTTCTTTGCCAAACAATGGATTAAAGAAACCTCCTTGCTTAGTCCAAGCACCTATAGGGTCAGTCGAGGAAGCTACTTGTCCTCCCAAATTATCAGAACCGGCCGTGTTACCGTTTATGGTAGTGACTTTGGCATTGTTTGGGTTTGTTTCATTTTCTGGTTCAGATTTGTCCACAATTGCGTAATGCATGTATGGAGGTCCTTTATAAGCAATGTCTCCTTTCTTTGGAACATATTTGGGTGGATAGGCGCTCTTCAAATCCACTGAAGACATGCCTAGCTTCCACTTATTCATAGGTACGCCTCCCTTATTCAATGCCCAGAACACAAAGATTCCACACCAGCTTGGCATGGCATCGCGTCTGTCCATTTTAGTGCCACCATCGGGATTAGGTACCAGTACTTTGTCTTTGGTTAAATTGTAGTGTATGATTTGATCTTCATTGACGTCCCCAGTCTTGTAAGGAGCACCCGTGGCCGTAATCTTATCTTCACCCATGGCCGTACGGAAATAATCAATCAAGCGCTGCCAGCCTACTCTTTTGCCCTCCGCATCTTTCATTTTAGCGTTGACTGAGCCTATTTGGCTTTTTGCAAAAGCTACAGCCCGATGCAACTCTGGCCGAATGGATTCATCTGTTTTTTGAATCAATAGAGGTTGAACTGTATCTTCCTCGGAAGAAGATGCATCTTGATGGTCTTCAACTGTTTGGGCAGACCTATGTAACCCTCGATCTGAGGTTTTTAGAAAAGGTTTAATGGATGGGCTGGCACTTTGTTGGATGGTATGTGTAAGCTCGTGTGCAAGCAAGTGCCTCCCAGTGTCTGTGTCAGGCCTGTATTTACCAGCATTGAAATATACATCGTTGCCATGGGTAAAGGCTTGAGCACCTATAGACGTAGAAAGTTGTATGGCGGAACTGCCTGTATGTACACGCACGCCACTAAAATCTGCACCAAACCGTGATTCCATGAAAGAACCTGTTTGAGGGTCTAAGCTGCTACCGCCACCTTTGGTAGACTGCAACGATTGTTCAAAAGAGCGATTGGGCATAGGGGGTGCTCGTCCCATTCGCTGAATTGTGTTGTATCTTGGCCTACTAGGCGCGATTATGCCGCGATTTGTAGAAGTATGTCCTATAATATTTGTAAATCGTTGTACTTGGGTATAAGTTGAGGACGAAGGCTGAATGATTGTTGCACTTGAATGCGCTTTATCTTCCTCTTCCTTATCTTCCTCCTGCTTCAGTTGTATAGTGCCTTCCTGAGTTGTAGCTTCCTCTTCTTTATCTTCTTCCTCTTTTGTTTGAAGCTCTAAAGTTTCAGTTTTTAATTGTACAACCGGTGTGTCTACTGACTGCTCTGATACAGGTTCTGTAGAATCTTCTTTTCGCTGAATCTCCTCTTCTTTATTGGTGCTGAGTTGCACACTGCCTTCTGGCATGCGCATAACCTTTTCCGCCGTTGCATCTGCTTCTTTTTCATAAGGATCTCCCGGCTGGCTGATACTAAGCTTAGGTTGAATAAACGACTTATTGCCTAGTGAGGGACTTACGAATGTATCGGTATTCTTTGTTCCTATAAACTGTTCTTGATGTATTGATTGGGCAAACGAGGGCTGTATCTGACTCTTTTGATGAGTCTGATGGGTATGGTGGGCCTTATGTTCCGCCTTGGTAAACATATATCAATACCACTCTATCAGTAAGTTTTTGGACATCCATGGGAGTCTGATGGTTCGGAAAGTCCAAGGAATTCGTTCTAGCAATACATCAACCCCTTTGTTTTCTACAAAAAGCATCCAATGGTCTTCTTTATGTACCAGTTTACCTGCACGTATGAAAAAGGTTTCGCGCAATGCTTCGGTCGAAGAGTTTTTGAGCATAGACCAATGTGCTATCACGCTTTCCAGCAATGCTTCTGCTTCTTCATAAAAGTGACTCGGTAATGTAACATTTATATCCACTGATTCTTCCAAAGACAGGGCACAAAGTAGTTTAAAGAGTGTGAGTTCGTCTTCTGTACAAGCATAACCTCCTGTGGCCAAGTAGTGTAAAGTCTTGATCGCTCTGTCTTGATGTTCCTTTGAAATAAACTGGTTGTGTTCGGTAAGCTCCAGATTTTGAAAGAATCTACTCAGGTATGGAGCTATAATAACAATGCCTGCATTTTTCACAAATAGCTCATTTGTGGTGACTTCGGCCTTTTTCACCACCTGCTCTTTTGGGGAGGTGTCAAGTACTGGAGCGTCCGAAACTTCCAATGCCTTATTTCGTTCTTTTAAAAACAGATTAAGCGGCTCTTCTTTAAGAAGAGCTGTACTACTCACAAGTTGCTGCAACTGTTCTTTGTGTTCAAACAAATACACCATTAGTTCTCTGAAAACGCGTTCTTGTGATGTTTGTAAATTGATTCTCTCAAGTGCATTTGCGATGTATTGCAGTATTTTGCCCTTTAAATCTAGCCACTGCTCTATACTTGAGAAAGCGGTTACCGTTTTAACCCATGAAAGGATCGCATAGTATGTGATATCGTCGTTTGCATGAGCGATAAATCGCTGAACTTGGCTTGAATCGCTGAAATCAAAAATACGTTCGTTTTGGCTCATGCCGCCTTCGGAATATTTCTTCAATAAATCAATGATCTGATGTTGCAGCAATTCATAAGTGCCAGAATACGAAGCTGGAAAATAACCATGTTGCATAAAATAAGACCAGACCTGAATATAGTAGCGCTCTTGTGGCATAACTACTGCCCCTTCTACTTGAGCTTCTTGTGCGATTGAGTTTTGTGGTATACTCGTACTCTTAAAGTCATGGATTCGAATCTCACTGATATGCTCTCTGAGGCATTGCTTAAAAGCCACCAAGATCTCTTCATCGAAATTCTCAAAAGACACGCGACCAAGATCTAACTCAAGCCGATCAATTTTTATGATACTTCCGTTATCAAATTCGTCCAGAAATTTAGACAATTCTTCAGCAATGAAGTTTTCAAACAAAGGCTGTACGCGTCGCATAATTTCTTGCGAATGCTTCTCTGTGGTGATCCGAAGATCCACTATCTGCTTTTCTACGACATGTACAGCCATTGTACTTTATTAACCTAGAATTCTAGAAGTAAATATGATATTATTGGAAGACAACTGCCTGCTGAGGCCTTGGAATTCGGCTTCACTATAGAGTCTTATGTCTATATCTCCCCTCACTACTGCTGTTTTTGATTTGAATTTCAACAGTTGTATGAGTAGTTTATTGACAAGAGCAGCTGTTTGCTTTTCTTTATCAATTGGGATTTGGATAGAATAAATGCCATCCACTACAGTTTTTACACCTATTAGGACGATCAAATCTTTATCCTCAACACCTAAGTTGCCATCAAATATTGATTTTGCATCAAGAACCCTACCGCTGGAAACCGCCTCAACTCTGAGCGCAAATGTTTTTGGGCCATTAAAATCTCCAGAGAAGAACGTTGAAGTATTTACATAACTCAGTTCTCTTTTATCCACCGTAACTGCAACATCTAGATTAGTCAGATAGGTGATCACATTGCTGCCATCAACACTTCTTTCGGAAGTATATACTCCAACATTTACAGCTTGTGTCGTTACCTTAACTAACTGTATGGTTTTAGTAAATGGCTTTCCACCTAAGTTCAAGGTTTCAGAGTAAGTACCATAACCGCTTGCCACAACTTTAAGCG
>CAMFLX010000222.1 GCA_945957555.1 uncultured Cytophagales bacterium | reverse complement strand
ATCAGCAGCAGAAGGTAATCAATCTTCGCAAGAAGCGTATCAATAGGCGCCAGAAATGAATCAATCTTCGCAAGAAGCGCATCAATCAGCACCAGAAGGCAATCAATCTCCGCCAGAAGCACATCAATCAGCAGCAGAAGGTAATCAATCTTCGCCAGAAGCACATCAATCAGCAGCAGAAGGTAATCAATCTTCGCAAGAAGCGTATCAATAGGCGCCAGAAGGCAATCAATCTCCGCCAGAAGTGCATCAATCAGCACCAGAAAGCAATCAATCTTCGCCAGAAGCGCATCAATCCATGCCAGAAATGAATCAATCTGTGCCAGAAGACAATCAATCTTCACCAGATGCTAATCGATCGACGCCAGAAATGAATCAATCAGCGCAAGAAGCACATCAATCATTTAGAATTCAAGACCCAAAATCCAGTGCAGCCAGCCATAAGTCAAGACTTTGAGAGGATATTTCTTATACTCTCAAAGAAATAACAAAATTATCCTTAATATCGACATCGTCCTTCGGAAGATGATCGAACAACCCCATTATCACAACCTCTTGTTTTCTACCATGGCTTTGAAGGATTCCTTGTAGTTGTCCCCTATGGGAATGATGTGTTTACCAATGTTGATACTCGTGCGTTCTATGGCGTCGATCTTATTGAGCGCAATGATAAAAGACCTGTGTACTCTTACAAAATGTTCTTTATTGAGAAAACCTTCGACGGCTTTGATACTCAGGAGAGATTGTACCCTTTCGTTTTCTAGATGGAACACGACATAGTCTTTGAAAGATTCGATGTAGAGGATGTCGTTAAGGGAGATTTTAACGGTTTTGTAATCGGTCTTTACAAATATAAAGTCAGTTACGGGCACTTGGTTTACAGTTTCTGTTGTTGTTATTGTCTGAGCAGGGAGCAATCTTTGTTGTACTTTAATGACCGCCTTGAGCAATCGCTCAAAAGGTATGGGCTTGAGCAGATAGTCTACCGCATCGAGCTCATAGCTCTCCAAGGCATAGTCGGGATAGGCTGTGGTAAAGATGACCATAGGTTTGTGTTGCAAGGTTCGGAGCAACTCAAACCCTGTCAATTGGGGCATTTGGATGTCTAAAAACATCAAATCCACTTTTTCTCTACAAAGGAATTGCATGGCTTCAAATGCGTTTGAAAATCGAGCCGTCATTTCCAAAAATGGAATTTTCTGGGCGTGGTGCTCTAATACATCCAAGGCCAAGGGCTCATCGTCGATAGCGATACAGGTAATCTTCATAGGTTCAAATCTACGATTTTAACTTCTAAACTATTTTCTCTAAACGTATATTCTAAGGAAGAAACGGCATCGTGATATACTGGGAATTGTTTAACAAAATGATTTTGGTCTTCTGACCTTGCTTCATGACAAGGCAATAAAAGTATCAGGGCCTTTCCCGCATGTTGCAGGGCAATGTATTGCACCCCCTCTTTGCTTTTCCAAAGGTTTCCCATCCAAGCATTGAATAGCCTTACCAGCAAGGTAGGTGTTATGTTGAATGGGGACACGTCTATTTCCTGCAGAATCAACGACCTTTTTTCTTCGAGTTGGTTTACAAGTTTGACGTGATCGCCCAAAACCTTAAGCTCGCATTCCAATGTGATATAGGAGGCTTTGCTTTCATATAGGCCATGCCTTAAAATATTGGAGAGACTGATAATGGAGTCTTCAATTTGTTTGGGACTTTCTTGGGCCCTTTTCTCCATTTGGCTCAGCACCTTCAACACAAATGGCAGATTGATTTTGGACTTTAGGGTTTGTAGTTCAGTGATTTGTCGCTCAATGATGAGTTCTTGATTTTTTTTCTGGTTGATGATCCACTCCTTCGTAAGTCGACTACCCGTACTTATGGCAACCAAGAAGAACGTACAATTGACCCCCCCTGATATGAGATGAATATAGGGATAAGGCTTATACGCGGAATCTAAGGACCAAGCTATTTTATAGAACCCCATATACAATATAAGATTTAACGACCAGAAAAAGATAACCCAGATACTCCAATATAGAGTGTTGTTTTTTTGAAGGAGCCAGGGGGTCCAATAGAAGTAGTTCAGAAAGAATGGAATGCAAAGAATGGCCTGAGAAAACATATAGAGAGTATCGCCAGTAAAGAGGCAATAGCTCAGATATAAGGAAAAGAACAGTGCTTGAATAATGATATGCAGGTGTCTTTGGATCATAAGAGATTGAGTTGGAGTTGGAGTGAAAATATTTGGTTTTTATCGATAATGTCCAAATCGTATTTGCCTTGGTATAACAAATCGAGCCTGCGCTGGACATTGGCAATACCAATCCCACCGACGGCATCCTTTCTTTTGGCAAGATTGATATGATTGTTGATCTTGAATATCAATTTACCAGCAACGGCCTCAAGCTGAATCTGTATTGGTTGCCGTATGTCTCCATGTTTGAAGGCATTCTCCACTGAAGGCAACAACAACATGGGCTCAAGAGGCAAGCCCATACTTTGTTCGTCACAGCTCACGTCAAAAGTGACCTTTACATTGTTCCTGATTTGGTGCAAGGCAATAAAGGCATTCAGATTTTGGATTTCCTGACTCAAAACAATCTTACAACCATGCTCAAACTGCTGAAAGTAGGACATAATGTCCTTAAGATTCCTTACTACTAGGCTAGTTTCGAGTGCATTTTTAAGACTGAGTCCGTAAATATTGTTGAGGGTATTGAACAGAAAGTGGGGGCTCATTTGCGACTGAAGATATAAAAGTTCTGCATCCTTGAGCTCTTTGAGCAACTCCCGTTTCTTATACTCACTTTCTTGCCAGAAGTCAAACAGTCTAAATCCAGTACCAATGCCTGCGTAGATGAGGCAAGCAAATGTGATTCCTTCCTGGTCTTCTCGGAAAAGTCCAGGTATAAAATGGAAACTGTTCCAGGAGTAGGCACAGATGAGTACATATATAGCTATGGACAGCAGCATGGCGCCCACATAGGCATAATATTTCCGATTAAAAAGATACACTGGCACCGCCCAAAGATAGATCATATAGAAATAAAGCATGGAAGCCGTATGATTAACGACGATTTCAGCGCAAAAGGTCCAATGGTTTTCTGGCTTGTAATAAGGCAACTGCCACGCAAAGAAAGTATCACTAATATTAATGACCCAAAACGAAACATGTATGAGAAGCCTGAGTTTTTTGATGTTACCCATGATGTGCTAAAAATAGGAAAAAGATTGCTGTCTCCCCTTATATTTACCTACAAACAGATACATTTCACATACGTAAAGCCTTTTTCCATCTCCGATGCTTTTGTCGGTCAAAACTGTGTATATGTCTTTATATAATAGGGGTCTGTATTGGCTTCATAGGCCTATATCATAAGCCATGCTAGATTTGTGTATAATATTCACCCAAGACATGAAACAAGGATCGAACATTTTCATCATTTTGCTGGTACTGTCTACGACATTTATCAATGCACAGCACCCCTCAGTAAAGGGTAACCTGAAAGACATACACAACCAACCCTTAGCCTTTGTAGATGTATTGCTGCTTCACATGCCTGATTCATCACAAGTAGCCACAGCACTTAGTGATGAGGGAGGTAATTATCTCTTTACGGAAGTACCCGCCGGCAAATATGCGCTGATGGCGTACATGTCAGACCTCAATGAATCTATTTCAAAACATATTGTGATCGACAGCAGTGTTGCCATTCACGAGCATGATATGACACTCCCCATATCTATCACTCAAGCGGATGCAGTAGTGATGACTGCCCAAAAAGCAATGGTACGGCAAGATGCTGATAAAATGGTGGTAAACGTGGAGAGTTCTTTGGCCAGCTCAGGGCTTTCGGGTATAGATGTGCTGAGACGAGTGCCTGGGGTAACGGTAGATAAGGATGGCAAGATCAATATCAAAGGCAAGAATGGCGTACAGGTCATGCTAGACGACAAGCCGTTGTATTTGAGTGAAGAGCAACTGGCGTCTTTGCTAAAAGCGATCCCGTCTGATATGATCAAGGAGATCGAGCTGATCACAAGCCCTTCAGCCAAATATGATGCAGTGGGCAATGGAGGCATCGTTAATATCAGGTTGAAAGAAGGTGCTTATGAGGGTTTCAACGGCAATAACAATGCCTCGCTCGGTTATGGGAGGTATTACAAATCAAATGCTGGTGTCAATGCATCTTACAAAAAGAAGAAATATGCTTTGGATTTTGGCTACCAACTAAACCACAACAGGGCTTTTGATGATTTCACCGCTGACAGGATCTCTCAAAATGAAAATTTGAATAGTAATGGGATCTATTCCAGTGCTTATTACAAAAACTTGAGGACTAACCATACCTTATCCTTCAAGGGCAAACATACACTTTACAAGTCGGGCACTTTAGGTTATCACGGCAACATGGTGTATGGTATAGACAATTGGTCTGGTATCAACCATACCCATATGCAAAACAAGGAAGGGATCGTCTCTGAGCGTTACGATACACATGACAAAGGTGACAACAAATCGGGCAGTACCAATTGGGGAATAGATTTTGCGCACACCTTTGACTCTTTGGGGACTAGGCTATCCAGCGAATTTAACAGTATAACTAGTTTCAACAGCCAAGATAGGCACATGCAAACATTCGCATTTGACGGTTCTACTGCAAGCCCAGTATTTTCCACCTTGGGTTCCTTAAACTCAGACCATACTTCTGTTTGGAATGCTAAGATCGATTTTACCAAAAAGCTATTTAAGGGGATTAAAATGGAAACGGGTATTAAGACTAACCAATTTCACAAAAAGGAACCTCAGGCTTTGAAGCTTTCCGACCAAGCTAGCACACGCGACTCTAGTAGTAACTTTAAGTTTGATGAAAAAATATCGGCAGCGTATCTCATGTTTTCTGGTAAAGTGGAAAAATGGAAACTTCAAGGAGGCTTAAGGCTTGAACATACTGAAAACGCGGGCTATGTATCGGCATACGATACCACCTTTAAAAGAAACTATGCAAATCTATTTCCATCGTTCAGCACAAGTTATCAAGTATCCGAGAAAACAAGCTACACACTCCAGTACTCTAAGCGAATCCAAAGACCTGAGGCTGAACAACTAAGTCCGCTCGTCAATATATTGGATCGGTATACGCGTTGGGGAGGCAGTCCCTACCTTCTGCCGGAATACACGCATAACGTGGAACTCACACATTCTGTATATGGAGGTTTCCTGATCACGAGCATAAACTATTCTTATACACAAAACCCGATCAACTGGATCATGAATGTTGACCCTAATACCCTAAAAACTGAAATGGGGAATCGCAACCTCAAGTCCAGATCTAATGTGGGCGTATCGGTAGCGGTGAACATGCCCATCACATCATGGTGGCAGAGTAGCAACTATGTGTATGTATACCGCAATGAAATAGTGGGTGATATGGGTGCTGGCTTGTCGAAGTCACAGTCCAATTCCTTCAAGGCCAATTGCACACAAACCATAAAACTACCTAAAAGCTTCAACTTTGAGTTATCAGCAAACTATGAAGCTGAGGCAGCTTACAGTTATGGACGCTCTATGCCTTTTGGACAGATCAACCTTGCCCTACAGAAAAGCATACTAAAAGGGAAAGCATCACTGAAGCTTGCTTATTCCGATATCTTTTGGACTCATAAGTACAGGAATGTGGCTACTTACAATGGCGTTTATTCAGTGAACACCTACAAATGGGACAACCGTGTGTTGATATGCACATTTAGCTACAAGTTTGGAAAACGATTGGATATGTGAGCAATGTACCAATCCTTGTAACGCAATCTAACTTTAATAAACACAGACATACTTTAATTTTAAAAAACATGGCAAGACCAGTATTATCAGTAGAGGGTTACACATCGGAGGAGATCAAAAAGATGTTTAGGAATGATGAGCGCTATACCATAGGCATTCGTCTCTATGCGGTTTACCAAGTTTCATTGGGCAAGCCAAGCAGGGAACTGGAGGTTCTATACAACACTAGCTTCAAACAAATTACCAACTGGGTGCACCGTTTTAAATCGAAAGGAGTCGAAGGCTTAAGGGATAAGGCCAGTAGGGGCATTAAACCAAGATTGAGTCCAGAACAGAAGCAAGCGCTTAAAGATCTTGTCACCAACGCAAGCCCTATGGACTATCACTACAACACAACCGTATGGACGGGTCCGATATTGATAGATTGGATACGAAAGAATTTTGAGGTTGAATACAAAAAAGTGCAAATCTACAATATCTTAAAGGAGCTTGGCTTGAGCCACCAAAAAGGCAAAGGGTTTTATATAGAACCAAGCCCAGAACTTAGTAATGCTTGAATTAAGGATTAAAATTACATAAATAAATTATCTACCAATGAGTCCATTAAACCATACATCAAAATTTGTGAGCATTTGTGCATTAAGTGCCTTGAGTTTCTTGTCTTGCACAAAAAACAATGAAGAAAGCATCTCAAAAACTGAGATGTTGCAAATCGTGAAGGATTGTGAACAGCAGTTCAGTTTCGGTGTTCAAAAAAAAGATTCTGCGATACTCGTTAACATCTATACTGACAGCGCGCAATATGTGCAGCCTAATAGAAAAATACTGGTAGGCAAGGATGAAATCGGTAAAGAATGGGCAGGTTTTTTAAGACTCAAACAGCAGCCTGTGGATCTTTTGTTTGATATTTTCGAGGTACGAGGCAGTCGCGAAATCATCTACGAAACGGGTAGTGGTTATACTTTATTGGCCGACTCTACTAGATGGAATTTCAACTATGTAAATGTATGGCGTCTACAAAAAGATGGTTCTTACAAATTGGAAGTGGATACGTATTCACCCATGGATTGAGTAGGAAAGCATCAAGACAATTGATACAATTTGTGTTTGCGCTATTCAATTCATGAACGAAGCGTATTTTGAACTTGTAGATTAAACTGTAAAGAAATATGATAATAGTTTTTTCTCTCTCGATTCCATTATTATGATTGTATGAGTATATTGAACCCGAATTCTCGACATGTTGAGCATTCGGGCTTTAACAAATATTTTACAATCTATTGTATGCAAAAACTAAACTTAACTGAGGCGATAGACTTGCCTCCATCACAGGAAAAAAGTGGGCTCGGCATCTTGCACCTAAAACGTTTCTGGACCAAAACAATTCTTAAAAAGAACCGTCTCATTGCTACTGATGCATTTAACGAGGAATGGAACATAGACCACGGCTTACTCAACGCTATTGGTATTGGCCTAGAACCTACGCTAACCTACCTATATCTCAATTCGGAGAGTTTTGAAGATTTTGAGCAATGGATCCTGAAGCAAACCAATGGAACGCTTTCTAACTACAGTGTAGAAACCTTTAACAACTTGCTCTTGGGTAACACACTCGATTCCCCAACTGAGAAAGTATTGAGCGAAGAAGATCATGCTTTTTTCCAAGAAAATGGGTATCTGATTTTGCGTAAAGTACTCACGGACAGCGAAGCAGAAGCTGCAGAACGAGCAGTCTGGGACTTTTTAGGTTATGATCCACAAAATTCCTTCACTTGGTATGAGGCCCACCCAGAACGCAAAGGTATCATGGTGCAACTGTTTCATCACCCTACATTAGAGCTGGCGAGACAAAACCTGCGCATCAGAAAAGCTTATGAGGAGCTCATCGGCCACAAAAGGCTCTTTGTCACCACAGACCGCGTGAGTTTTAATCCTCCTCAAAATGACCGATGGATGTTTCAGGGTCCACGCCTTCACTGGGACGTCAGTATTGCGCAGCCGATTCCGTTTGCACTCCAAGGGCTGCTGTACCTTACTGATACAGCAGCCAACCAAGGCGCCTTTACGCTAGTTCCTGGCTTTCACCACAAGATAGGTGACTGGCTAGCATCATTGCCACAAGGAACAAACCCAAGAAATGAAAACCTTGAAGCCCTTGGTGCTTTACCTATCGCAGCAGACAAAGGGGATTTTATCCTTTGGCACCATGCTCTCCCACATGGCAGCAGCGTGAATACCGCTTCGTATCCTCGTATTGTTCAGTATTTAAATTGGCAAGCTTTGGATCTGGAAATACATCCAGAGTGGCTTTAGTCTGGTTTTCTACCAAAACGGTAAATTGGATATGCCTATAAAAACAAAAAGGCACGGAAACCGCGCCACTTTGTAATATTAAACCCTAAACTAACCTAATCTTTAATTTCTTTGTGATTATGCATATATGATATCCAAGAACCGTGCTGCTCTTTTGGCACGGTAGTTCGTAAATACAAAAAGTGCCTTAAAATATATTTTTAAGCACTTTTCACCTTCATAAAACATTATCAATATTGCGACAAAATTCCCGATTCGGGAAGATCCGTACCTATTTGAGAACCTAAATATTTTGAAAACGAATGAGCAGGAACGTGGGAAGGTGCTGTAAAGCTAAATTAAACCCAGAATAATCATTAGAAATTTACTGCGACAAAATGCTACCTCAAAT
>CAMFLX010000221.1 GCA_945957555.1 uncultured Cytophagales bacterium | reverse complement strand
ATCCCTCATTTCTGCAATAGACCAATATTACAGCCCAAGCACCAAGAAAAGCAGTGTTGCTTCTGGTTGCTGGTTTATTAATCCAAGACCGTTCTTGTCAATTGGCACTAACTACGGATATTTTATGAATAAAAACACTTTATCAAAGGACGATGCAGGTAATCCTGCCAACTTGCAAAACTTATATTTTGCAAGTGAGAAAATTGGATTTAAAATAAAATTCTTTGATAAGAAATACACTCGTGCATTTCAACCTGGTGAAAAATTTATGTATAGGGGAACTGAACGAGTTTGGTTAAGACCTCAAAAGATTGCAACAGTTAGTGATGTTCATTTAATGGTTTATGCTTCTGGACTTCTTTATAACCTTGTTGACCTAAAAACTAATAGCAATTTCAATTACGCAGTTGCTGGTTCAAGTTTAGGCATAACTTTCTTCAATGGACTAAATACGAACTTTGGCTTTGCATGTCCATTCACAGACAATAGATTTGACAAGGACAATGTTTATTTCAATATTGGTTTTGACATTCCTATTGTTGAATACATTGCAGCATTGGCAAAGAAAAACTAACAAACTTTAGTGCGGACTTCCCAACTGTACGGAGAGTTCAGGCGTAGCCGCTCTCCGTACTGGCAAATGACTGTAGAGACTCTGTCTCGGATTCTGGCCCATCAGCCAGCTTCGTTTTATAATTCCTCAATCATCCTTATTTGTAACGAAGATGCCTGAGAATGATGATTGTATCGCTGTAAATAAGCCTATCCAAAACACCTTCCCCTGGCGCAAGCATATAAAATAAAGGTCTGGTGCATACGTTCGCTCGTCCCTATCTATTTTAAAGTATCCCACTATTTTTAAATAAATAATTGTAAATTAGGCTATTGTATATTATTGGTATGCTTTGATCTTACGAGTAATCCTAGTCTCCATATCAAGACCTGCTAAACCTTTTGTGCTATATAAGCCCAAGTCCGAAGTATCTTGTAGGGGCCTCCTTGAGTCTAGGTGATGCCAATCTTTGTTTTTAAGATTTACAGAAAGTGGATTGAATTTTTGAACGTTAACTTGTTTTATATATTTTTTGTCTTTAAGATATATATTAGGTATTAACACATGATTTGTGATGTCACATAGGATTAAAGCCGTGTCAGGGGATATTTCCACGATATAAGGGGTAATTTCGTTTATGTAATACAGATCATAGTTAAGCGCTTCATGGCACTCCTCTATTAGTTTTATTTTGACTAAGAATGACTCAGTAGGATCGTCTTGTGATCTAGAAGCCAGATCTATTTTAGCCAAGGTGTCATTTAGTTGCATTTGAAGTTTTAATGCATTTGGCGGCATACCCAAATTTTGCACTCTTAATTTTACCTTTTGGAGTGATTTTTTGATATGATTGTCATATTTGTTTTTGTTTTCTATACAAGGAGGGTAATCACATGAGGTCATTCCCAAAATTAATACTATAGTTAAATATAAGTTTTTCATAAAACAACCTATGGTTAAAAGATCAAATATAGATGAAATGAAGCTTATTATCAATTTAAAACGTCCCTCTTATGGAGCAAGCTTATATAAAATGTAGGTCTGGTTCAAAGCGTCCGTCATGCTCAAGCTTGATTCAAAAACTTGGATCGATCATTTGAACGGCGTCCCGTTATTTTAATGAAAATAAGTAACAAGTGTGGTAATGGGTTTATTGTGAAGCGGACGTTGAACTATTCACTGATTTTCATATTTTTGACATGAGCTGCAAGTACAAGTTATTTGCATGTCGGTGCAGGCTCTGAAGAAGTCGGGGAATCTTTTCCCCGAAAGAGGAGGTGATACAGTGTAATTAAATGTTAATCACAGTTTGGCAGGGGTATAGCAATGGTTTGAATAGATGGAAAATAAGCTTCGTAGGTTTGAAAAGTTTTTATCTGGTGAAAATACTTTAGATTTATTGTTTCAGCAATTTGATGGATATTGGGATCTTAAAGATATAAAAAAAGATAAAGCAAAAAATGATTTGAAATCATTCAACTCCAATTTTAAATTTAGTGGGAAAAGATTTGAGAATATTGATTTTTCTGGTTCTGATTTTTCTCTAAGTGAATTTAGAAAATGTAAGTTTTTGAATTGTATTTTTAAAGAAGTTAACATGCAATCCATAACTGTGGTTGCTACAACTTTTGAGAATTGTATTTTTCAAAAAACTAATTTTAAGGGATCATATTTGTTTAGTCGAATTAACTATGATTTTGGAGGTTTAAAATCTTGCAAAATTGAAGATTGTGATTTTAAAGTTACTACTTTTGGTTTTCCTCTCATAGAAGATACAGATTTCTTAAATTGTAATTTAAAATCTATAGATTTTAATGGATCAAGGTTTAAAGGTGTAAAATTTGTTGGCAAGCTTGATGATGTTAGATTCAGAGGTTTAGGCGATGATAGAGGTAGTTGGTTTGTAAAAACGTTTTTCAAAATTGACCCAAATAAACACAGAAATATTATGGATGGTGTCGATTTTTCTGGTGCAAATCTTATTTATACATTATTTAGTCATTCAATTGATATTAGTAGATGCATTTTTCCAAAAGATAAGTCTAACTATTTTCTCATAAAAAATCATAAACAAGTTTTTGATAATGCGAAACAAGCATTAAGTGTTTTAAATGAGATGGATAGGAAGTCTGGTGTGCGGTTAATTGATATGTTATTTTATAATGAGGATGTCAGAACTCAGAACATTGTGTTTATGGATAAAATAGGACCTAAGGAAACGCAAAAGGATGAAGTATTAAATTTGATATATAGTAGTATTGAGAATAGTGGTGGGGTCTTGTACTTATGAAGAGAGAGTTCAGGCATAGCCTTGCTTGTCTAGATGTCCACTCAGTGGCATCCCCAACTGTACGGAGAGTTCAGGCGTAGCCGCTCTCCGTACTGGCAAATGACTGTAGAGACTCCGTCTCGGATTCTGGCCCATCAGCCAGCTTCGTTTTATAATTCCTCAATCATCCTCATTTGTAACGAAGATGCCTGAGAATGATGATTGTATCCCTGTAAATAAGCCTATCCAAAACCTATAAATTCTGACTACAGCAAAAGTTGATTTGGCTACATCTGCGTCTTGATTTTGCAGGAACTTTGCTTCCACAAAAAAAGAAGCAATATGAAAATCTTAATTACAGGTTCTCTAGGGAACATTAGCAAACCTCTGGCTATAGAGATGGTACACAGAGGACACGAGGTAAGCGTGATCAGTAGTCAAGCCGAAAGGCAAGTCGCTATAGAAGCCATAGGGGCAAAGGCGGCCATTGGGTCTATGCAAGATGTAGATTTCCTCACTAAAACTTTCACTGGTGCAGACCTGGTGTATTGCATGGAAACCCATGATAAAAATGTGTTTTTCGACCATAACATAGATGTGGTAGCGCTACTCACCCAAATTGGTGCAAACTACAAGCAGGCTATTGAAGCCTCTGGGCTTAAAAAAGTAGTACACTTGAGTAGTATTGGGGCCGATAGAGACCAAGGCAATGTGTTAACCTTTCACTACAATGTGGAAAGGCTGCTCAACCAACTGCCAAGCGATGTAAGTGTGAAGTTTATGCGACCCGTGGGTTTTTACTACAACATGAATGCCTACGTGCAAAGTATCAAAACGCAAGGAGCTATTATTTCCAACTATGGTGGTGATGAAAAAGAACCTTGGGTATCGCCGCTGGACATTGCTGCCGTAATTGCCGAAGAAATGGAAAAACCTTTTGTAGGCAACACCTTCCGATACATTGCCAGCGACGAAGTGTCGCCCAATGAGGCAGCCGCTATTTTAGGCAAAGCCATCAGCATGCCCGACTTGAAAAGGGTGGTAATCTCTGACGAACAAATGCTTGCGGGCATGCTTGCCATGGGCATGAACCCACAGACGGCTAAGGGCTTTGTAGAAATGAATGCGAGCATCCGAACCAAAAAGATATATGAACATTACCATCAGCATCGTCCAATTTTAGGCAAGGTAAAAATGGTGGACTTTGCCAAAGATTTTGCTCAGGTTTTTAATCTTCAATAATGTGTATATTTACTAGACTTATAGGTCTTCTTAAGCTTTGTAAGCTACTTTAAATTAACAGCAATGAAAAGCACCCAAATCGTCCGAATCAAAAGCATTGCCGACTTTCATCGCTCAAAAGGCTTGCCTGCACCCAAGCATCCACTCATTAGTGTGATCGACTATGGCTCCATCGAATGTGCCGAGCATATCAGTGCCAGTAATATGGTGCTTGATTTCTACAATATTTCTTTAAAAAGGGGCATCAATGCGAAGATGAAATACGGTCAGCAGTCTTACGATTTTGACGAAGGCGTCTTGTTTTTTCTTTCGCCCAATCAGGTTTTTGGAATAGAGCCGCATCCGGACCAAACGGTCAAACGAACGGGTTGGATGCTGCTCATTCATCCAGATTTTTTGTGGAATACACCACTGGCTCAAGGTTTAAAGAAATACGAATTCTTTGACTATGCCACCAATGAAGCCTTGTTCCTTTCTGAAAAAGAAGAAGCTACGCTCAAAGGTATCGTGGATCATATTCAGGAAGAATGTGTGGCCAACCTAGACAAGTTTAGTCAAGGCATCATCATTTCTCACATAGAAACCTTGCTCCATTATTCCGAGCGTTTCTATCAGCGGCAGTTCATTACCCGCCAAAAAAGCAATCATCAACTGTTGGCTCGGCTGGAGAAATTATTAGAGGAACATTTTGCAAACGAAGCACTCGCCAGCAAAGGAATTCCTACGGTGCAGTATATTGCTGAAAGTTTACATGTATCGCCATCGTATCTGGGCGGCGTTCTTAAAAGTACCACTGGTCAAAGCACCCAACAGCACATTCACGAAAAATTGATTGAAAAAGCCAAGGAAAAACTTTCGACATCAGCCCTTTCGGTAGGTGAAATAGCCTTTTTATTGGGTTTTGAGCATTCTCAGAGTTTCAGCAAATTGTTTAAGAGCAAGGTTGAAATGAGTCCGCTGGAGTTTCGGGCGAGGTTTAATTGATCATGTCAGATTTGATTACATCAAAGTCAGATTTGGATAGCATTTCCTTCTAATTATGACGGATCTTTGTATTGTTAAATGGTGAAGGAAATGGAAAAAATATTAGTGACAGGAGCAACGGGGCATTTGGGCGGTGCGGTTATTGAAAACTTATTAAAGAAAATAGCACCGAATCAAATTTCGGTCATCACTCGAAACGAGGAAAAGAGAAAGGATTTTGCATCAAAAGGATTGAATGCTTTTCTGGGGAATTATGACGATGTAGCGTCACTCGAAAATGCCATGCAAGGTGTTGATGCCGTTTTGCTCATCTCCGCAGGAGACCAAGGGGATAGGATGCAGGAACATAAAAATGTGGTGGATGCTGCCAAGAAAACAGGCCTGAAATCTATCGCCTACACCAGTAGGTGCTTGCGTGACAGAACAACTTTGGTCAACAAATTGATGCAGGAGCATTTTGAAACAGAAGATTATATCATAGCGAGTGGTCTCTAATACACTTTTTTCAGGAACATTTTGTATATGGATGCTATTCCACAATTTGTGGGTGGCAGTGCAGCTTTAGAAAGAGGTATTTATTTGCCTGCTGGCGATGGAAAAGTGGCATTTGCTTTAAGGGCCGAAATGGGGGAAGCCATGGCTACTGTTTTGTTGACTGAGCGTTTTCAGAACAAAATTTTCAATTTTACAGGCGACAAAACGTACTCGTTTGATGACATAGCCGCAGCCTTAACAGAACTTTCGGGCAAAGAAGTGGGATATACAGATATAGATCCCTCGGCTTTTTCTGGAATGATGCAGCAAAGAAATGTGCCAGAGGCGTTGATTACTAAAGTTTTATGATTCATTACAGATATTAAAAACAACCAAGAATCGGTACTTACCAAGGAACTTGAAACGTACTTGGGGCGTAAACCGACTGGCTTAAAGGAGGGCTTGAAAATTTTGTTTGGATTTTAGACTTAAATTTGCAAAATGGATGTAAATAAGAGCCTTCATATAAATACCATAGCGGAGTACCACAGATTTATGGAGCTGCCAAAGCCGGAACATCCTTTGGTCAGTGTCGTGAGATTTGAAGATATCAAAAGGCACCCCGGCGATTCTCCACTTACGATCATTCATAATTTCTATTCGATAGCCTTAAAGAAAGACTTCAATGCAAAGTTAAAATATGGGCAACAGGTATTTGATTTTGATGAAGGGGTAATGCACTTTATGTCACCCAAACAAGTACTAAGTGTTCAGGTAAACGCAGATATAGCGTTGAGACATTCGGGATGGCTATTGCTTATCCATCCCGATTTCCTATGGAATACACCGCTTGCCAAAAAGATAAAAAGCTACGAATATTTTAGCTACAAGCTCAATGAGGCACTCCATCTTTCAGAAAAAGAGGAGCATCTCGTTACGGATATTATCGAAAAAATAGCTCAGGAATATCATACCAATATTGATAATTTTAGTCAGGATGTAATGATTGCTCAAATAGAGCTCTTGCTCACCTATGCTGAACGTTTTTACCAGCGACAATTTATCACCCGAAAAATAGCCAACCATAAAATTTTAAACCAACTGGAAACGTTTCTCACAAGCTATTTTAATGAGGATAATTTAGCCAATAAAGGGATTCCTTCAGTTCAGGTCATTGCTGATCATTTGCATATATCAGCGAACTATTTAAGTCGTTTACTTCAATTATTAACAGGTCAAAGCACCAAACAATATATACAAGACAAGTTAATTGACTTGGCAAAAGAAAAGCTATCGACTACTGATTTGTCGGTAAATGAAATAGCCTATAGTTTAGGTTTTGAACATCCACAATCATTCAGCAAATTGTTTAAAAGCAAGACCAATGTCTCCCCTTTACAATTCAGGCAGTCATTCAATCGCCAATGAACAGGATTTTATGCTCTTGTTTTGTTTTAGAGACGAGCTTAGCCAAGTACATGCCTCTTGATAAATTAGGAATACTTAACGTGTGCCTACCAGAATGTAAATATTGACGTATCGTTTCTTCTCCCCTTACATTTAGCAAACTTATTTCTGCTTCTTCAGGTAGTTCTATGGTAAATGTTCCAGATTTTTGTGTTGGATAAATAGTAAATTGTGAATTTATATTTTGGCTTTGAATCTCAGTAACCACACTGCAATTACTGTTAAAGGTTGCAGTATTGTCTTTAGTCCAATTTCTCGATTCTATTTCAGGTATATCACCGTATTGTATGCAAGTAAGCAGCGTGTTGTTTGTACAGTTAAAATACAACAAATCATACAATCCGCTTAAGTCTAAATTTGTCAATTGATTGGCATCACAAAAAAAATAATTCAATTGGTTACATCCATTCACATTTAGGCTTGTCAATTTGTTTTCACTACACACCAATGATAATAAACTTGAAAAACCACTAAGGTCTAAGCTTGTGAGTAAATTTTTATTGCAATATAAGTTTGACAGATTTTTTGTACCTGTCAGATCTAAAGTAGTCAATTGATTATCAGTACACGACAAATCGGTTAGTAGGGGAAGTCCTGTTATATTTAAATTCACCAATTTGTTATTGTTGCAGTTTAACGAACCTAAATTCAACAAACCACTTAGATCCAGACTTGTGAGTTTGTTATTAAAACAGTTTATCTCTTGCAAGTTTGTAAGGCCACTTAGGTTTAAACTCGTTAGCAGGTTGCTATGGCAATACAATCGTTCTAGTTTAACCAAGCCTGTAAGATCTAAGCTTGTCAACTGGTTTTTATAGCAAGTTAAGCTTGTTAGGGCTGCAAAATCTGCGATGCCAGCAAGACTACTTATGTTTTTGTTGGATACATCTAAAAGTGTTATACTGGCAATAGATTCCGTGGGTACTTTTCCGTCGTTGGGAATATCATCATATAGGGCAAGAGCTGTCTCGAAATTCGCATCAGGAATGGCCGTATAGTTTGCAAACGAAGATTGTAGAACAAAATATAAAAGGAGAATACCAGCTGTCTTGAGTGTTTTCATGTCAAAAAATGTGAATTGAAATAAAGGTATGTAAAATAATTTAATTCAAGTTAACGAACTCTTCGATTTTTCAGCTAGAAAATTGACTACGCCCGCAAAAATATTGTGAGCGTAGTCATTATATGTGATTTATATGTTTTTATACAAAGAATGCCTCAAGTTTCGTTTAGTCCGCATCCACCAGTACTTTTCTTACTTCTTTTTTGCCATCATATTCAAAACGTATCCAGTAATTACCCGATTTCAAATAGGGGATGTCTATGGAAAGTTGATTTCCATAACTATCGCGTGTAAAAGATTTATATACAAGTGTGCGACCTTGATAGTCGATCACGCTTACGTTTAAGTCCTTTGTGTTATTGGCGATATCAAACTTGATGATATTGTCAACGGCTGGATTTGGATGAATGGAAACTATGGAATTAGAATTTTCAATTTCATCTATGACGGCTACAGTTGGTGAATACTTGGTAG
>CAMFLX010000220.1 GCA_945957555.1 uncultured Cytophagales bacterium | reverse complement strand
GCCCACAGTGCGTCGGCTCATAAACAATTCCTTATCCCGAATTGAGGTTAAATAATTAATGAGTAATAAATGGGCTTTTTACAAATGGAAAGACCCTAACAAAATGTCTGTTAGGGTCTTTCTACAATGTGCTCGGTGCGGCAATCTCTCACTTAGTGAGGTCTTCTTACTTTTTATTCACCTTCATCCATGACACTTGTTCGTCTTGCTGTATCCTTATGATGTACATACCTGTATGTAGGGCAGTGCCAAGTGCTTGGCTTGCCTCTGTATGCCCAAGTTCTACACTGATACCCTCTGAGTCGTAAATTGTATATTCAAATGCTCCTTCTGCCGCTACATGAAACGATGTCTCGAAAGGATTAGGATAAGCGTAGTTTTTAATGGATATTTCTTCTTCAAATAGGCCCAAGGGGCCAGTCAACTTTCCTACACCTGCATAAGTTGTTACTAAGTTTTTTACAGAGTTGGCATCTGAAGTAAGTACCGAGGTGTAATTGTAAGGAATGGCAGGGTTACAGGTATTTAAAGTAGTAGTGGTGGAGTTTATCATAACATTATCAGACACCAGAGCTCCCCCTACTTGGGAACTTCCTGAAGAGTACACTGCATTTTTGCTGTTTTCAAAATAGTTCTTTTCAGAGAGTACACAGGCATCCATACGGGAGTTAGAGCAGCCACTAGCGCCCAAAATGTAGTTGTTAAATACATGAGCAATACCTCCACGGATCAATGGAATGCGTGAGCCTACTTTATTGTAATAGTTGTGGTGAAAGGTTACTTTCCGCTCCGCAAACAAGTCGCTATCTGCACTGCCAATGAGGCTGCATTTGTGATGGTCATGAAAATAACACCATGAAATGGTGATATAACGGCTATCGTTTTTGATGTCTACCAGACCGTCGTATAAATCAATATTTGTCTGTACGCTAGGGTCTTCTTCATAAAACTCGCAGTGGTCGATCCATATATTGTTATTGGATCCAGAGATCGAAATCAAGTCTCCTCCGTTTACTAAGATTTGTGGCCTGCCTTCGTCGCCCAATGCGCTGTATATGCCTGCAATATCTCCAGAGCCCGAAGGGATTGCTTTACCTACGCTGATCATGGAAAACTTGACGTTCTGGACGATGATATTTTTAACGCCGCTGATAGACAGCCCGACACCATCCAAGAAAGAAGTATTACCAAGGCCAAGAATGGTTTTGTTGGATTTAACTTTGACACTTCCCGCATAGGTTCCTGCAGCTACCGAGCCAGTTCCCTTGATGGTTCCTGAGATTTTGATGATGTATTTGGTGTCTACTTCTTCAGCATATTTCTTCAAGTCGGCATAAGACGATACGGTAACCTCTGTACCTCCAGCGCCTCCTGTAGTCCCTCCATTGGTAGTGGCGAAGCCCGAAATGGAAAAGTCAGGGCTTTGGGCTTGTATGAAACAAGATGCAAGGACTAACTGTGTGTACAGAAATATTTTGTAAATGTTTTTCATATTTTCTTTTAATACTGTAGACAATACAGATTTGAAAAAGTAACGTAATCACTACAACAATAAGGGATGCTTTGTAAGCATCCCCTATTGTTGGTTTTGAAAAAGCATTATTTACCTATTTTTTCCTCTTGATCTTATTTCAGCAAATGCTTGTAATGGTCATTGATAAAGGCAAAAATAGAATCATAAAAATCCTCCAGCTCCATTTCATCTAAATCAATCACTATATCTTCATTAGTTTTAAGCAAGAGATGTATTTTGGGGACAAGTTTGCCTTCCTCTTTGCTTAGGAAAATCTTTTCGATGTCCTCGGTTCTATACAAACCTTCGAGCTCGTTGTTTTTATATTCAATATATTCATGAGCCAGTTTTAGAAAATCGTTATAGTTGTTGACGCCTGAAGCTATTTTCCCAGCAATCGGCAGCATAGTACATATCGCTGTCCAGATAATATAACGTATGAGATTTACTTCGTAAGTAAAATAAATGAAAGCGAAAATAGCGGGTATCGAAAAATAGATTAAGATCTGCAATTTCAATTTTGTCCTATGGTTTCTAAAGACCATGCCTTCCTTTCCGGATTTCACTTTGAGAGGAAACAAAATTTCTTCCCACATGATCAGTGCCATAATGACAACGGCAATGCCGACAAGGAACATTCCAAAATAAATAAACATATCATGACTATGATCATGCGGCGAAATATGGAAGATCTGACGGGACAAACCAGCAGCAATAATAAAAACCATCACTAAAAGACCAATACTAAAATTCATTGGATATGTAGGTCTTATTTTTTTTACTTCGTCCATTGTGTTTTGAAATTTGATGTTAATAATTATACTGAAAACTGATATTAAAGTTGAGCCATGAATTTACAATAGCAATTAGAAACTTTACAATATCAAAATCAAGTAATATTTTATGGTTTGGGTACATGTACAGATTTGCAACAGAATCACTTCAAATTTCAACCAGTATTTTCTTGTCATTTTGAAACAACAAAACGGGGATATACTGATTAATTCAGATTAGAAACAATGACACGTGAAAAAGCAGTATGTCTATTTTTAAATTAGAGGTGGTTTGGTTTTAATTATTAAAAATTATTATGAGAGTAATTATTGTATCCATGTGCTTTTTAGCCATGTCGTTTATTGCTAGTTGTGGGTCACACAAGGAAGGGCATGAAAAGAAAACCAATTTTCTGGTCACTAGCCCTTTTAAAAAAGACACAGTAGTAACCAGAGAATATGTTTGTCAAATTCGGTCTTCACAACATATTGAGCTAAGAGCTATGGAACAAGGCTACTTGCAGGAAATTTTTGTAGATGAAGGGAAATTTGTAAAAGAGGGGCAACTGATGTTTCAGATATTGCCCATCAAGTACAAAGCTGAATTACAAAAAGCACAAGCAGAAGCTGAATTTGTAGAAGTTGAATACAGAACGACTAAAGCGCTTGCCGATAGTAATGTGGTTTCACCTAATGAACTGGCTTTGGCCAAAGCCAAATTAGACAAGGCGAAAGCTGAGCTCGCATTGGCTCAAGTCCACTTAGGATTCACGCAGATTAGGGCACCATTCTCAGGTTTGATGGATCGTTTTCAAGTTCGATTGGGTAGTTTTCTAGACGAAGGAGATCTGCTCACCACAATGTCGGACATCAGTACGCTTTGGGTGTATTTTAACGTACCTGAAGCTGAGTATTTGGATTACAAGCAAAGTTCAAAAAGTAATAATTTCTTAAATGTGAAGCTAAAGATGGCGAATAATGAAATGTATGAGCATCCGGGTATTGTCAAAACTATCGAGGCAGATTTTCACAATGAAACAGGAACCATTGCTTTTAGGGCCACCTTCCCGAATCCCGACTTGCTATTGAGACATGGAGAAACAGGTAACATACAAGTTGCTGTACCACAAAAGAATGCATTGATTATTCCTCAGAAAGCCACTTTTGAAGTATTAGATAAGAAATACGTTTATGTGGTTGACAAAGACAATAAAGTAAGATCGAGAAGAATCACTATTGGTGCAGAATTACCTGATTTGTATATGATCAAGGAAGGTCTTGCTGAAAATGATAAGATACTCCTTGAGGGTTTACGATTGGTTAGAGAAGGCGAAAAGATAAGTTATGAATTTAAGGATCCAAAGGAGGTGATTTCCCACCTAAGATTACATGCGGAGTAAACATGATTTAACTTAAAACAAAAAGAAAATGTTTAATAGATTCATTAAAAGGCCAGTCCTTGCGATCGTTTTATCACTGGTTATCATCTTTGTAGGTGTTTTAGCTATCAACACGCTTCCAAAGTCGCAGTTCCCTGATATTGCCCCTCCAATGGTAATTGTGTATGCTTCTTATCCTGGAGCAAGTGCCACGGTGTTGACCAACTCTGTGCTTATTCCTTTGGAACAAGCGATAAACAGTGTTCCAGGTAAAAAGTACATGTTCTCTACGGCTGCCAGTTCTGGTGAAGCGAACATACAAATTGTATTTGAACAGGGGGAAGACCCCAATCAGGCACTTGTAAATGTTCAGAACCGTATTGAGCAGATCAAGATGAGGCTTCCGCCCCTTGTGCAGCTGGAGGGTATCGTAACCATGAACTTACTGCCCAGTATGCTCATGTACGTAAACCTTTACAGTAAAGACACTGCGGATGCTGACATGAAACATGTATTCAACTATGCATACATCAACATGTTGTCTGAGTTGCAAAGGATAAATGGTATTGGTTTTGCCAAAATTCTGGGTAGCCGTCAGTATGCCATGCGTGTTTGGTTGAATCCAGACCGTATGAGGGCATATAACATTAGTTCTGATGAAGTAATGAAAGCACTTGATGAACAAAGTATTATTGGCTCCCCTGGAAGATTGGGTCGTGCGGATAGTAAACGTTCTGAAGCCATAGAATACGTATTGACCTACCCAGGTCGTTATAGCGAAACCGGTCAATATGAAGATGTGATCATTAGGGCTAATGCTCAAGGTGAGGTATTACGGCTTAAAGATGTAGCCACAGTAGAGCTTGGAAGTGAGTATTATGATATCTATTCCACAAAGGACGATTACCCTTCAGCTGCAATTATGCTCAACCAGTCTTATGGAAGTAATGCCATTGAGACTATCGATGCAGTAAAGGCGAAGTTGGAAGAGATGAAAAAAGACTTTCCTCCTGGCATGGAGTATGAAATTAGTTATGACGTTTCCACCTTTTTGGAGGCTTCGATTGAAGAAGTAGTTCATACTCTGAGAGATGCTTTCATACTCGTAGCTTTGGTGGTGTTCATATTTCTTGGGGATTGGCGTTCTACATTGATTCCTACTTTAGCGGTTCCTGTATCGCTTATTGGTGCCTTTTTTGTCATGCAAGCTTTTGGGCTTACGCTTAATCTCATTACCTTATTCGCACTTGTGTTGGCTATTGGTATAGTGGTCGATGATGCGATTGTGGTTGTGGAAGCTGTACATGCTAAAATGGAGGAACATCCACATATCAGCCCCTTTAATGCGGTTAAGAAAGTACTTGGGGAGATCAGTGGTGCGGTAATCGCGATTACGCTCTTAATGACATCGGTATTTGTGCCTGTAGCATTTATGTCAGGACCTACGGGTGTGTTTTACAGACAGTTTTCTATCACCATGGCATCCTCTATTGTGCTTTCAGGTTTAGTTGCGCTTACACTTACCCCAGTGCTTTGTGCCATCTTGTTAAAAAACAATCATGGAAAAGCAAGGAAGAAAACGCCTTTCAACAGGTTCATAGATGGGTTCAACAGAGGATTTGAAAAGCTTACAGGTAAATATGTTGGCATATTGAAATTAATAGCTCATCGTAGAGTCATTACATTTGGTATGTTAATAGTATTTGCATTGGGTATTTTAGGGATATCCGCAAATCTTCCCTCAGGCTTTGTTCCAACCGAAGATCAAGGAATGATCTACGCCGTTCTTCAAACACCTCCAGGCTCGACCCTAGAAAGAACCTATGATGTTAGTCTTCAATTAAAAGAGGTGGCTAAGGGAATAGAAGGCGTGGAATCTGTTTCATCACTAGCAGGTTTTGAAATCCTCACCCAAGGTCGTGGATCGAACTCTGGAACTTGTATGATTAACATGAAACCTTGGTCGGAACGCAAACATACTGCAAAGGAGATAATTCACGAATTAGAAGAAAAAGTGAAAGATATTCCTGGCGCTGCTATTGAATTCTTTGATCCGCCAGCTGTACCAGGATACGGTGCTGCAGGAGGTATCGCACTTCAGCTCTTGGATAAAAACAATACCATTGACTACAAACGTCTTGATGGGGTCACTCAAGACTTTATGGATGCGTTGAAAAAAAGAAAAGAATTAACGTCTTTGTTCACCTTCTATAGAACTGATTATCCACAGTATGAACTGGAAATTGACAACCAGCTCGCTATGCAAAAGGGTGTCTCTATTGGTAAGGCTATGGAAAACCTCTCACTTATGGTAGGTAGTACATACGACATTGGATTTATAAAATTTGGTCGTTTCTTCAAGGTCTTTGTTCAAGCTTCGCCAGAATTCAGAAAAGATCCCTCAGACATCATGCAATTGTACGTTAAAAATGACCGTGATGAAATGGTTCCTTACTCTTCTTTTATGAAAATTAAGAAATCACAAGGTATCTATGAAGTGAACAGGTACGACATGTACACGACATCATCGATTAGATGCGATCCAGCACCGGGGTATAGTAGTGGTGAAGCCATAGAGGTTATTAAAGAAGTGGCAAAAAATACTTTGCCAAAGGGTTATGACATTGACTGGGGTGGGCTTCAAAAAGATGAGGTGAGACGCGGAAACGAAGCTATTTACATCTTTCTTGTAGTTTTGATGTTCGTATATTTTGTACTCTCCGCACAATATGAAAGTTTTGTGTTGCCATTAGCAGTAGTTTTATCCTTGCCTGCTGGGGTCTTCGGCTCATTTATGTTCATCAAAATGGCCGGATTGGCAAACGATATCTATGCTCAAGTAGGGTTGGTCATGCTCGTAGGTTTACTTGGTAAAAATGCCGTATTGATCGTGGAGTTTGCCATTCAAAAACATCAAGAAGGTATGACTGTACTTGATGCAGCTATAGAAGGGGCTAGGGTTCGTTTCAGGCCGATATTAATGACCTCATTTGCCTTCATTGCGGGTTTGCTTCCTTTGGTGTTTTCACATGGGCCGGGCGCTATTGGTAGCCGTACCATTGGCTATGCTTCACTAGGAGGTATGCTGTTTGGAACAGTTTTCGGGGTCATCATCGTTCCTGGATTGTACTACATTTTTGGCACGATTGCAGACGGCAGAAAGCTTATTAAAGACGAAGATGAAACTCCATTAACAGAAGAAAATGATCATCACCATGCATAAAAATATCATTAAAGCCTTAGCAATAAGCGGTATTTTCATGATTCCCTCATGTATACCATCGCTGGTACATAAAACAGAAAATAAATCGGTGCCTTCGAGCTACAACAGCTCGCAGGATACCACCAATACAGCCAATGTCCAATGGAAAAACTTCTTGAAGGATCCTTATCTTACGGCTTTAGTGTCAACGGCTCTCGATAACAATCAGGAGCTTAACATCATCATCCAAGAGATTACCATTGCTCAAAATGAAGTACGCGCTAGAAAAGGTCAATATTTGCCTTTTGTGAACATAGGCGTAGGCACTGGTGTGGATAGGTCTTCAAGATATACCAGAAATGGTGCTGTAGATGAAAACGTGAACGTAACTCCCGGCAATAAACTGCCTGATCCACTTTCAGATTTCGTGGTCGCTGCTACGGCCTCATGGCAGGTGGATATTTGGAAGAAGTTACGAAATTCCAAAAAATCTGCGATTTACAGGTATTTGGCGACCAAAGAGGGTAAAAATTTCATGGTCACACGTCTGGTATCGGAAATCGCCACTTCATATTATGAACTCATGGCCTTTGATAACCAATTGGATATTCTCAAAAAGAATATTGAAATCCAGACAAATGCCTTGGAAACCATAAAAATGGAGAAAAATGCAGCAAGAGTGACAGAGCTCGCTGTAAGAAGGTTTGAGGCAGAAATAGCTAAAAATCAAAGTCATTTGTACTACATCCTGCAACAAATCACTTTGGCGGAGAATAGGATTAATTTCTTGGTGGGTAGATTTCCTCAAACTGTAGAAAGGAATTCTCAAACCTTTAATGATTTGAAAATAGATTCGGTTTATGTGGGGATTCCTTCTCAGTTGTTGGCCAACCGTCCAGACATCAAACAGTCGGAGCTGGACTTAGCTGCAGCTAAGTTGGACATTAAAGTGGCTAAAGCTAATTTCTATCCTATGTTAAACATTACGGCTGGTTTAGGTTATGAAGCTTTTAATGCTAAGTATCTCTTCAGTACGCCTAAGTCCATACTCTATACAGTGGCTGGAAGCTTAGTGGCACCCGTGGTGAACAGAAATGCCATAAAAGCTGAATACAGCTCTGCCAATGCAAGACAGGTACAAGCGGCTTATCAATATGAGCGCACGATCCTCAATGCATATACCGAAGCGGCTAATCAGATTGCCAACATTCATAACCTCTCTAAAAGTTATGAATGGAAGGCACAGCAGGTAGATGCACTTACAAGGTCGGTAAGTACCTCCATCAACCTCTTTAAGTCAGCCCGTGCAGACTATGTGGAGATCTTGCTTACGCAACGCGACGCACTGGAATCTAAAATGGATTTGATAGAAATCAAACAACAGCAACTTTGCGCTGCAGTCCAAATGTATCAAGTATTGGGTGGGGGATGGAAATAATAGATGAATCCTGAATTTCAATAATGAGGATTCATTAAAGTAGTCAGAGTTTAGTTGAAATACTATTTGTGATCATCAAAAAGCGCCTCTAAATTGACAAATTTAAAGGCGCTTTTAATTGCTAGCACTAGCCGCATAGGTTGCTAGTCTAACACTATTATTGATCTTGTTTATTGCAACAAGTACACAATCACCAGTATTAAACCCAGCATAAGCATTAGAAATTTACTGTGACAAAATGCTACCTCAAATTCATTTCGATACT
>CAMFLX010000219.1 GCA_945957555.1 uncultured Cytophagales bacterium | reverse complement strand
CCGCCCACAGTGCGTCGGCTCATAAACAATTCCTTATCCCGAATTCAGGTTAATTATATTGTAGTTATGGGGCCCATACCAAAGTCTTTTGAGATTTTCGGGTTAAACCCAGAAATTTACTGCGACAAAATGCTACCTCAAATTCATTTCGATACTCGTTTTTCTTCATTCAAGCTAGCATTACTAGCTTTTCATTCAGAAAAACTCCGTGTCTCATGACTTTTTCCTATCATTTCGTCTCGCTACAAAGTCTAATGCTTAATCTGGGTTAAAAACAAAAAGGTACAGAACATTCCGTACCCCTTTGCAATTTAAAACCGTAAATTAACCCTAGAATGTCTTTTCCATAAGATAGGTATTGCCGGTATGCTTACTGAGCACAAAGCCACATCGTAAGAAGAAGCTTGTGAGTTTCCTCTGCTCTTCTTGGTCTAGTGGCACAAACTGTACCGTAGCTTTTTGAATGTTTCTTTGCTTGCATAGGTTAAGCCAACACTCTATGGCCAGCTGTCCATGTCCGAGCCTGGCACCGCCGCTGATGCGGATAATACGCGCCTGATTCTCTTCAAATACTGCTATGAGCCTGAGCAAACATAAGGCTTCTGGGTTTGCGTTGATATTATATACCCGCACGTCAAGCCCCTCTCCCCCTATGCATACTACAACAGGTATGCCTTTGCGTGTATTGTGAAATTGAAACTGCACGGGACTGGGGCATTGCTCCATCACATTTTTAAGACAGAGATAGCGCTGGAGGTATCGTTTATTGTGAAATTCCAAGTCCCTGCACTTGGTATTCAAGTTCCTGTTGTGTTCCTCCAGTTCTCTTGCCACAAGAGCTCTTTTTATACTATTTGTCCAGTTGTAAAAGATTTTGAAAGCCATATTGTATTCGTTAGGGAACAAAGGCAGGATGAAGATCTTCCTGCTTTTGCGATGTGTCTATTTTAACTAACCTATTCTTTTTTGAAAGCCTGATCTCCGTGAAAAAGAAAAAAGCCGGAGCCCCTTTAACCTCGTTCGTCGGCTGTCAAAAACCATTAATAAATCTATAGAGTGATTTAGAGAGATACTATGAACTATTGTTTTTATGATCTTGAACATCTGTTTAGAGTTTATACAATTTTAGTGTTTATAATACAAGTACTATACGGTGATCGTACAGCAGGAATACTTCACCAAAAACCAAAATTTCATACTAATTACATAAAGAATTCATCTAGGATATTTTTCTAAATAAAACTTCATGGCACAAACATAATAAGCTTTTATTTAAAAAACCAATCCTATTTTTGGGTTGAAAATCGGAAAAAGTGGGTGAACATTTTTTGTTTTTATTTTAAATATTTATCCATACATTTGTATCAGCAAATTACTTAATATGAAACTAAAAATAGGAAACAAACTTCGTACCCTACGCGAAGAGAGAAAACAAACGCATGAGGAAATGGCAAGGCTGCTACAGATGTCAGCTTCCACGTATGGTCGCTATGAACGAAATGAGACTTATATGAATATGGATACCTTATCCAAAGTTGCCGAACTTTTGGATCTTCCTATTCAGGATTTCTTTCCGGAGACTTTTCACATCAACAGTACCAACAATGGCAACGGGCAGGCGAGCTTAGTGATGGGCAACTATACTTACTATGCAGTGGAGGAGTCGTCGAAGGAGGTCTTGCAGCAAAATATGATCTTACGAAAGGAGAATGACGAACTCAAGGAGTATATCAGGATCAATCATGTGTTTCAACAGGAACATAATAACCTGAAGGAGGAACTCAAAAACATCAAGAATGACTTTGATGTATTGAAAACAAAATTAGGCAAATGAGAGAGTTTGGGAATAATACTAAATCCCAACGTCATAAAAGACGCTCATTAAGACAGAGGAGATGAATCCCTTTGGGCATCAAAAAAGGCCCCTTTCGGGGCCTTTTGAATTTCGGTGATTAGTGACGCTTGGATTTTCTTAGGGCATGGTAAGCGTTAAGAAACTCTTTGTCGGCGATGATGGCATCTACGTGATTGTCGAGCTTATCCATCACGGCTTTGTTTACAGCCATGAGATCCGCAAGCGAGGAGGTATCATTTACACTTCTCTTCTCTTCCACGTCACGTTTTGGCTTTAGCGGAATGTAGGTCTCTATTGATTTGGCAAGCGTCTCAAGTCTTTCTTTTGGAAAATTATAGTCTGCCATTTTATCAAAATTTGCCCTTGCTTGTGTCAAGACCATGGTGCAGCGATTTTCCAGTTCCAATTCTGGACCAGTGCTAAATTTAGATTCAGGATAATCCACCAATTTAAACAAAACCATTTCTTGTGCTTTCTCTGCATAAAGACGTAATTTTTAGACACTTCATAGGCTATAGCCACCATGTCATTCAACGCCAGATTTTTCTGATCTGTCATACCTGTGGAGTCTGTATTGGACTTCACTTTTTGGTTTTCCTTGATGGCTACATTAGAGACATCTAGCTCCTCTACTAGTTCCACAATGAGCCTCCATGGCATCCATACTTCCTTTTTGTTGTTCATGAACTCCAAAAGCGCTTTGGACAATTCATACTGAGCGATCTGTCTTTGATTCATAAAAAAAACATTAAAATTAAATTATTAAATAAAGTCTATGATACCTATATGGCTACATATTCCTGGTATATTCTATTACATATATAAAACTAATTTATTAAATAAATGTGTGCTTTCAAATAACGAAAGTGAAATATATTTTATTGTGTGAATCGGAAAAATATTTTCATACATGTAACCTATAAACAGCACTTTTATCTATTAAAGAAAGGGCACTTGCAGAGAACACCTGAATTTTCCGAAGTTGCAGTATATACTTTGTAACCAAAAATTTACACATAGACAGTGACAGCTGACTAATTGTATTTGACAGCAGGCTTTTTGCTCTTGACAACGAGCACTTTGTCTCTGGAAGGAGACACTTAGAACCTGTAACGGAATTTCCTAGGGGTGAACTTGGATTTTCTGAAGTTGACAGTACATACTTTGTAACCAAAAATTTACAAATAGACTGTGACAGCTGACTAAATGGATCCGACAGCAGGCTCTTTGTTCTTGACAACGAATACTTTGTCTCTGGAAGGAGACACTTAGAACCTGTAACTGAATTTCCTGGGGGCGAACTTGGATTTTCTGAAGTTGACAGCACATACTTTGTAACGAAAAGTTTACGAATTGACCATGACAACAGGCTAAATGCATCCGACAGCACGCATCTTGCTCTTGACAGCGAATACTTTGTCTCTTGAAGGAGACACTCAGAACCTGTAATTGAATTTCCTGAAGTTGAACTTGGATTTCCTGAAGTTGACAGCACATAATTTGTAACAAAAAGTTTACAAATCGCCTATGAAAGATGGCATAATGTGCATGACATCTGGTATTTTTCTTTTGACGGCGGACATTTTGCCTGTGAAAGGATATACTAGCAAAATGAAATTGGATTCCTTTGGTTGGCTAAGAGGCTGGCTAGTGCTGTAACTTCATTAACATGAATTCGAGAGAAGGAAAACATGTACTGCTTATATCTTTTTGTTTATGAGCATCTTAATCTAACAATATCTGTTCAAATACATTTTCAGCATGCTGTGTTTCCCGCCCACAATACTCGCCCAAAAGCTCTCGCTTTTGTCGTTCACAAGGCCGCCCCGCCCTGTCCAAAGTGCTAGATTTCACACCTTTCCTGAACCCACCGCACATACTCGCTCAAAAAGCTCTCGCTTTTTGCCGTCGCCCGCAGTACCTTGGCTCATAAACATTTCCTTATCCCGAATTCTGGTTCATTTAATTTATTTTACTATTTAGCAAAATGAATGTGAAAAACATTTCCCGACAAGAGTCTAACTATCAAACTAAATGAAAGTATGCTGAGTTTAGAAATCTCAGCATACTTGATCCAGTGAAATCTGTAAATTATTTTTAACACAACTAACACAGATAAGTGTTGGATACGAGCCCTCTACACCCTTTTAGATAGTGTATCGGGGCCCTATTTCTTTTAAACTGCTCTTTAATCTTTGTAAAAATCTGGACATGGAAGTGGTCTGTATTTCTTCTTCTGTCGCTTGGGGTACTCAAAGAGGTAGGTGATGTTGAGCTCATGTGCGCCCCCTGGCCTTGCTTTGTTGAGTTTAGACACCACAAAGTCGTAACTGTAGCTGATGCTAAAGTCTTTGTTTTTAAAACCTACGAGCAGTGCGATACTCTCGTTGTTTTGTAGCTTTCTATTATACTGTTTAATTACTGGCAGACCGCGGTACCATATTCCAGACATAAAGGTCTCGCGCAAGAAATACAAACCGAGGTCTAGCTGGTCTGATTTGCCTTGCATTTTGTAGTTAAAGGAGGGCACCACACTGGTGGGCATACGTACGCCACTACCAAGATTTGATTTTTGAGAAATGATGAACTTGTAACCTCCTGACAGGGTTGCTTTAATGGGCAGCTCGCTTCTTTGGTTGTAGAAGGATTGATTGGGCATATTCAAATGATGTCCTGCCAGCCCTATCCATACCTTTTTGGAGTAGAGTAGCATACCTGATGAAACGTCGAGAAAGCTTACTTTGCTGGCACCAAATGGCTCTGCGGTGCCTATGTCGAGAGGGCCGTTTACACTGAACTGATCTGGAAAGTTAAGTATGGAGTAGTTGATGCTCCGTGACACATAACCACCCTGTAGACCAAACCTAAACGTGTAGGCCTCTGATACGGGTAGCTCGTAGGCATAAAACAACTGAACTTCTGAGGTGGAGATGTTTTTAGAGCCTTGGGAATCGTAGAGACCTAGGATACCGAAGCCACTGTTGATCTTGGGCAAAAAGAAATCGAATGATGCGAACGTGGTGAGATAGCGGGCGTCGAGCCGTGGCCACTGGTAACGACTGTGGCTCATGATTCTGCCGGAATGTACGCCTCCAGCAAGGGCAGGATTGGCATACATGGAGGTGGCATAGAACTGTGAAAACTGTATATCTTGTGCCCTGAGTGCCATACTACCCAAGCAGAGGTACAGGCAAAGTAGGCTACGGATACCGAGGCCAGTACCAACACTCCTTTTCATGTAGTCTGCCAAATGGGTATTAATAGATATCATATTTCCTATCGTTTATTTTCTTGGTTTTTACTTTGTAGGGAGCCTTGTTGAGCTCATTTAGTCGTTTTTGTTCTTTTTCGCTTCTTTTTGAGCTGCGCTTGAGCCTATTGTCTTTGTTATCTATGTTGTCGTTGGTAATTTCGATGGACTGCTTGGCCAAGTATTCGTCGGACTGTGCTACTTGCTCGGGTACTTTATTGATGTGCTTGGCTGTATATTCTCTATGGCATGAACTGATGCAGATCGCCAAGATGAGGCTCCACACGATCTTTACTGAAACAGATATGATATGGCCTAGACTTAAATTCATAAATCGTTTTGTTTAGAATTATAATGTAACGTGGCTGTCTCTCTACCAATGAGTACCGTTCTTGAGCATGCTGAGTATATTTCTTTCATGCAATAGCTATTTTAACTTTGTTCTTCATCCAATAAGTTCTATATAATGCTCCCTGATTGCACCAGAGCATTGTTTTGAGTTTTTCATGAGGGGCATTGTGGTCTTGTGCCAAGGCCACAATGCGCGCCTTATCTACAAGATTGCTAAAAGTCCCAAAACGAAGCCTGTGCGTGGTGAATATTCAATGTTTTTTGTGGTTATAGGCGATATATTTATAGTCAGGAGAAAAACAAAGGATCATTACCCTATAAAAAAGGGGCCTAAAGATGTTTCCTTAGACCCCTTTTCACTATTTAAAGTTAATTGCCTATGAGGGATTCAAACTAGGCTTATTCAAGAACAATGAGTTTTTTGAATGATGTACCTAGTACAACTAAACCGTATGACCCTTTGGGAATAGCACTCATGTCAATGTTATACAAATTGGTCATTGGATCCACTTGTACTTTTTTTACCACCTGGCCCATCATATCAGTAATAACCAGATCGGTTCTTCCAGAGGTTTTAAGTACTACGCTAACCATACCTTGGCTAGGGTTAGGGAATACGGCAAACACATCCTCCATGTTCGCAGTAAATGTTTCTTCAAGATCTTCGTCTGCTGCTATTCTTGTACAATTGGCATTGGTACATGCTGATAAACTTACATTGGTAGTGATCTTACCAGAATTAGATCCGTTACCTTCCGACACTATATAATAGGAGCCAGGCAAGAGGTTCTTATTGATGATGGCCAATAAGCTTGATGTGCTGCACGCTCCAGAGCCAGGGTCGTTGTTTGTAGCGATTAATTGCTGAGCAGAATTAAACAAATACAAATATGAATCTGCGATGTATGGTGAATCATCATAAGTATTACAATGCGTAATGTTCACATTGGCGCCTTGTGTAAGGGTAAACTTATAGAAGATATCGTCACTCGGTTGACCAATATAATCGTTGCCGTAGCCTTGAGAAGTAGCATTGCTTTGCGTTTCATCCGTCTTGAAATTGGTGCCAAGAGATAGAATATCCATATCTATATAAGAACTAAAATCAACACCCGGTTTCTTTTTGGTAAGGGTAACAGTTTGTGTAGAGGTACATCCGGCGCCACTAGTTGCAGTAACCGTATAAGTCTGTGTTACTGGGGTGTTACTACTAAAAATCACTGTTTGCCCATCCGTATTTAAAGTCAAATTCGACGTAGGAGACCATGCATATGTATTAGTACTTGGACTATTTGCAGAAACCAACTGTGCAGGATAATTGTCGTGACCAGTTCCATCTGTAACTTCCAAACTAAATACTGGACTTGAGGAAACAGTACTAGACACTGCTACGTTACTTGATGTGGCACCTGAAACACAAGTTACATTGCCTGAAATAGTACCTGCTGGTGCCGTGGACTTAACCCTTACGTAAATTTGAGTCTTAGCTACAGTGCCCGAACTAGCGATCAGTGTTAAACTAGCTGCGTAACCACTTAAAGGAGTAAGAGAAACCTCAAAGTTTGCTGGCGCTGTTACGGTGATATTTCCACCCAAACTGGTACCAGAAACCATAAAGGTTTTGGGAGCAGATGCCGTACCAGGACAATTTGCAAAAACCAGAGAAGCACTATTTTGCAAAGCTACTTTCCTGACCCTGTTGTTTTCTTTATCTGCTACGTAAATGTTGCCTGAGGCATCCAAGTCTATGCCATAAGGATATCTGAATTTCGCATCGAATGCGGACCCATCAAGGTAACCATAGGTACCACAACCTGCGACTGTAGAAACTTCTCCTGAAGGGGAAACTTTACGAATTCTGTTATTGTAAACATCCGCAACATAAACGTTATTGGCAGCATCTAGTACCACGTTCGACAATGCGCTAAACTTCGCACTAGTACCTGATCCATCAAGATAACCAAGGGTTCCTGAACCCGCTAATGTACTTACGGTACCATTTGAAATTTTACGTACTCTGTAATTTAAGAAATCGGCCACATACACATTACCGGCTGCATCTACCGCAATATCTTTAGCACGATTAAACTGTGCTGAAGCAGCTGGACCATCGAGGAAGCCTTCCGCTCCAGTACCTGCAAAAGCGGAAACTACACCCGAAGGAGTGATTTTACTTATTTTGCTTTGGTGTGCCACATAGATGTTTCCTGAGGCATCAGACGCCAATCCTTCCGGATTCACAAGCCCTGTAGCAAACGTGCTTACAGTACCACCACTGATCTTGCGAATGGCGTTGTTGCCAAAATCTGCAACATAGAAGTTGCCACTAGGATCTTTACAAATCGCTATTGGACTGTAGAAAGTAGCAGAGGCACTCGCCCCATTTCCAAATCCTCTTGCGCCTGTTCCTGCGACCGTGGTAGTACCCGATGCTGTTACTTTACGAATTCTGTTGTTAAAAGAATCCGCGATATAAACATCTCCATTAGCATCTACAAAGAGACCGTAAGGATATAAGAAGATCGCAGACAAGTTTGCACCATCCAAATATCCATCTACACCAGTTCCTGCGAGAGTGGTAACGGCATAACTTTGGGTTATAACACTGGCACAACTGGCAGCAACTGTTACTACTACCGTCTTGGTATTGGTACAGCCATTGGCTGCGGTACCTGTCACGGTATAGGTAGTTGTTGCAGCCGGCGTGGCTGTTACGGTAGCCCCTGTAGTGGTATTTAATCCTGTTGCTGGACTCCATGAGTAAGTATTGGCGCCTGAGGCAGTCAGCGTGGTAGATGCCCCAGGGCAAACACTTGCAGATGATGGCGTTATCGTAATGGTTGGTTTTGCATTAACTGTAACTACAACTGTCTTCGTATTGGTACAACCGTTTGCTGCAGTACCTGTCACAGTATAGGTTGTCGTAGCTGTTGGGGTAGCTGTTACGGTAGCACCTGTGGTTGCACTTAAACCTGTGGCTGGACTCCATGCATAAGTACTGGCACCAGAGGCTGTAAGTGAAGTTGAGTTACCCAAGCATATTGTGGCTGCTGATGGTGTTATCGCAATGGTTGGCTTCGCATTAACTGTAACTACAACTGTCTTCGTATTGGTACAACCGTTTGCTGCAGTAC
>CAMFLX010000218.1 GCA_945957555.1 uncultured Cytophagales bacterium | reverse complement strand
TCTAGCACTTTTTTTCACACAAGGCCGCCCCGCCCTGTCCAAAGTGCTAGATTTCGCACCTTTCCTGCGCTTACCGCCCACAGTGCGTCGGCTCATAAACAATTCCTTATCCCGAATTGAGGTTACTTAAGAATTCACATTTTCAAATAAGGCTATGTTTCTTAACCCGAGTTCTGGTTAATTATAAAAAAAGGCCATCCGTACATACGGACAGCCTCTTATGATCACTAATGCCTATGCTTTTTATCTTACCTCAAAAAAACCTTTGGAAGTATTGTCTCCATTTACAAACAAATAATAATAGGTATCCGGCTTCAGATTCTTCTCAAAACCATCTGTTTTGTAAGTGCTCAAACCGACACCCTCCTTTTCGTAAACGTAAGCACCAAATTTATTATAGATGGTAAGCTTGGTACTGTAGCGTTCATCTACTCCTCTTACTTCAAAATTGTCGTTTCTGCCATCGCCATTAGGCGTTACGAAACTCGTCACCAACAAATTAGGCGGACTTTCTATGTGTATTAAGAAATCTTCTTGAACAGTACCATCGTCTGCAATTAGGTTACATAAATCTGTTGTATTATTTATTTCATTGGAGGAAAGGATTATAGACATCCTCTTATCACCTGCATTCTCTGGCAAATTAGGAATGCTGTACAATATTGAAACCTCAGAGACAGGCGAATAGGCCGACACAAAAACCTCTCCTACTTCACCTATAACCCCATCATTGTCGTAATCTATCATTGCCACTACTGATGCCGAGTCCTTACCAGAAGTACTATATTCATTACCAACTTTAAGGGCAAACTGATAACTTTCGCTCGTAAATACCTTTACAAATTTTGAAGTATCGGCAGTGTTATCTACGGTTGGGGTATTGGCACAGCCTCCCCTGTTTTGGCTCAGATTACTAAAGGCAATGCTTTTCAGGTACAGTCCTGAACAAGAAAAGGTATCTACTTTACAAAGGTTAGAGCCCAATCTATTGGGGTCAATGGTACCACCACTTTCGGTAACTACCACTGCAGGTGTTTGTACCTCTACACTTTTACGCAAAGTCCCTATCAATTTTTGAGCACCCGTAACTTGTTGTAAATAAATGTCTACCTGCAGCACATATTTACCATTGGTCTTGCCAAGCATCTTGTTGACGTTGGCAATAGTCATTGTATCAGAAAGCTCCACGTACCTTTTAGCCACAGGAGTTGTAAGATTTGTTTCTGTAAAAACCTTCCACTTGAATCGATAATCCAAACCACTCAATTTATTAGCCAAACCTGCAGAATATACCCCATAAGGATACAGATTACCAGGCTTGATGATGCTGTCGCCCACTATAGCCAATTTCAAATCGGCAAAAGTAATTTTCTTCAAGAGAAACTTGTAGGTCTTAGACACATCGCAGGTAGTATTTAAGGTATCTGTATTACTTAAAAACAAATCACGATATTTTGCAGTCGTACTAGCAGCACCAGTATCAGTCACAAATGAAAAAACATGTGGACTCTGTGCAAATCGACCTACTGTATTACCGATAGTATAAATGCCCTTGAGCTTGCCTGTTGTATCTATCTGTGCCCTTAATTTCGGAGAAACTGTATTGGCAGCCCATGCAAAGTAATACAATGTATCACTCACAGGATTGGTCAGCCTGTCATAAGGCAGAATCAATCTCTTATTGCCTTCTGCCCTGTTTAATGCAAGTATGGCTGGATTTGCAGACCTGTACAGCGCAAACTTATAGGTATTAGACTTGAAGGAACAGCCCTCTGATGTCTTGACGGTTTTATATACAGTAAAAGCCTCCCCTAGCACGCCAGCAGAAAGTGGGATTTCACTAGTATTTATCACTGACTTAGGATACTTGTATGTTGTTGTTTTATTTTTAACAAAAACAGTATCAAATAATGCCTTAGAAGTATCCATATAAGTACCTAAAGTCCAAACTACAGGGGTAACCATAGACAAGGTATTGGTCGCATTTTGACAATATGTATTATTGATAGGGCTTTCTGTTAAAGTAAGACCTTGGCCTCGCACCCTAAAAAATAAGGTATCACTCTTAAAGCAGCTGTTTGAATAACTCAACACATAGGTACCTGTCGAATAGGTAGAGAATGGAAACCGATTTGCCGCAAAAGCTGTTGGATACTGAGCACGATCCATGACGTATGCCCTATTACTGGTATTATCAAACAACGTAAGCGTATCCACACCCAAACTTAGATTTGCAAAATCAAAGGTCTTGCCCTCCTCACTGAACAGCTGTCCACAATAATAATAAGTATTTCCCTTTCTTACCGTGACCAAATCAGAGGTACCCCCAAAGCCCACGACCAATGTGTCAATGGCTGGTTTAGGCAACTTTGGTGCCTCTGTGAAATATCTAAAAGCTATGTTATTGGCAGATGCTTCGTAAGCCAAGGTTAATTTTGCCGAACTATTGAGACTAATCGCCACATGAGTACTTACAGTGGTCTTGGCATTTACATCTACATAACTACTATAAGCATCTTTGGCTACATTATATTTAAGTATACCCACAGCACCATCTTTAACATGGGCTATGAATAACTCATCCGTACCCAACATTTTAAAGTCAAAGCTAGGAGACAGAATTTTCAAAGTAGGCATTTTGATTTGCCTAACGGTGTAAGTACTCATATCCACCTGATACAGGTTTAAGGTGTTGCTGATATAGGCTAATACAAATACAATTCCTTTCTGATAGTTTACGATCTTGAATCGCTCATTAGGAATGGCGAGCGTAGTCCTAGACTGTGAATAAAGTTTTCCTGCAGAGGATAAGGTATTTACCTCTATACTTTGATCCTTTGCGGTACTTAATATGTGATAGGAAGGTAAGCTTGCTGTAGCTCCATCCGTCACTACAAAATCAAAATTGGGATAAGTCACCTTACTAAAATACAAAGGAGCGGTCCTTACACTGTTATCGTCATTCACTATTACAGAATCACCCTTGAGATAAGCCCAATAATGGTTTTGATTGTAATAATCACTTTCTATATGTGGAATAAATCTAGCCCCAGTAGAAGTAGTCGTATACAGATACGAAAAACTGGGAAAAACAACGCTGGCATTGGTGTAATCCTTATAATTAATGGTTCTCACCGTACCTCTTCCTGATATTGTAAACTCATCATAGGTCCCGTACACAAATCGTCTATCCACAAAGGTATAGGTGTCAAAATTGGGAGCATTCGTATAATTTGCAATATTGTAATAGCGCCCATCTTGATTATACAGACTTAAGTTTTCTGAAAGGGATTTATCAGTATTAGTCTTGGTATAACTAGCTATAAAATAGTTGGACGCATTTGCAAATGAGAGTTCTTTCATCGCAATAGACGACTTACTAGAGTCAATATTTGGATGTAAGACTTTCCAACATCCTTCAATAGCTGTTTGTGCAGTTGCGAGGAACGAAGCAAGTCCCAATACGCAAGTTAATATCCTGATATTCATAATAAATACGTTCGTAACTCAAAGATACGTGTTAATGACCAAACTTACAAGACTCGTACATGTTTGTATCAAACGCCAAGCGAGAAGTAAGGTTACTGTCAGTGAATAACATATGGGGTTCGTAGCTCAGAAACAGGCATGGCCATCGTCCCGCCCAGCGCTACAATTTTTCATACTTTTACAAATCAAGAAATAGGCGGAGCTCTAAAAGGCTTTTAGGACTCGCCTGCTATATAAACGACACCCCTATCATACATTCGGCAAAAACGTATTTAAAGCCTTGCCATACCCCGCGCAAAAAACAGAGGCCATCGTTAAAAACGATGGCCTCTGTTTTTTGCGCAATCATGATTCTTGCACGTAATGTGCCCCCTATACCTTAGAAATGGCCGCTTAAGCAGGCCTACCCGTTACGGTGATCTGCACGACTTCGCTCCTGTCGCCGATGGGCCCATTCTACTTCATGTAGATAGCCATGTACTTCCAGATCTCGGCATTGCCCCGCTCGCTTTTGGGCAAGTATCAAGTAGCAAAAATCCGGGTTGGAAACCCTCAATGATCTTTCAGTTCGACATGCGGGCAAAGCCCTAACATGATCAAACAGCGGTGGTAAAAAAACGATTTATCAAAAAATTCCAAAATCAAAACTATGTCGTCACTACGCGACTTGAATGCCGGACTTGGCACATTTTCTACCAATATGTCGTCCCGATGGGTGAATGGTTCAAGGTCCGCGACTCATATTAACGTCGGCGAGGTTTCAACCTCGCCGACATTTTTTATTTCTTTAAAATAGCCAGACATTATAAAGCAAGGTACAAGTTTTTGAATCAAGCTTGAGCATGATGGACGCTTGCACCAGACCTTTATTTTATATGCTTGAGCCAGGGGAAATATTCAATCCACCAAATCTATAGAGCTTGCCTTTTGTCTATCGACTAAATATTCTTCTTTTAAAGTTAAGAAGAAAAATACGTCTGCAGTAAATGCCGTAATGACGATGATGGGTTGAATAAATGCATACTTTTCAATAAAACTCGTCAACAATATAGATACATAAATGACTAATCTAGGTACAATATGACAATAATTCACTTTTTTATCCTTAAGGTTGAAGAACAATATACCCATATACCCCAAGTCTAGAAAGCTACAGATATACCCTAAGCTTGGAAAGATAATCCTATAAGAATTAATTGATATGCCCATCTCGTTTAATGATCCAGAGTTACCTATCAGCAAAAAAATGGCAACTGCCATAAAAAAAACCGCATGGCCAATTTTTAATAAACTAACCATTAAAGATATTCCAACTTGACTTAATGTTACCGTCCAAATGATTTGATTGAAAAAATATGCCGTTAGATACATAAATATTCCAATGTACTGTTGCTCTCCAAACCCACTCAACATAAGAGTTACGAAACACAAGAGCATAATTGTATCAGCAATAAGTCCTGCCCACCTTATCGTCTTAGCTCGAAATGACATCTTGATACATTAAAATGATATGAAACTTTAAAAACCCATAGTCTAGATATAATTTTTATAAATCTAGAAATCATATGTAAAAATACAAAACACGATTGAAATCTTTGGACAAGTTACTCCTGAACTCTCTGAATAGTCGTTTTCCGTCTCGTCAATATCATGTCTAGTAAGGGGATTAATATAGCTTCCGCAAATACAACTGGTAAAAATCCTGAAAATTCAGACTCATAGACCTCTTTTACTTTTGTATTATATAACACCGCCTCACTTGCAGCCCAGATAAAAAGTCCCAATACAAAAATCGCAGCCAACAATACCGTCTGAATGACCAGTGTGTACAATACAGTTTTTAATGTTGTCTTATCTTTGATCAATTTGTAAATCATAACTCCCCCTGCTGTCGGAAGCAGGATATTTAAGAATGTTAAGAGGCTTCCATGCAAGCCAGATACAAAACTGTCCTTAATTGTTCCCAAAATCAGCACGAGGATACAACTGGCAAGACTTGTTAAAAAAGTTAATGTAATGAATCTGTACATTGATAGGATGACACATGCATAATCCCACAATTTACAAATTTTTCAAAGTTTGTAATTAAAAATCCTACTGTTCGCCATACTTGAAAACATCGAATAGCATGAGTTGGGCAGCTGAGGCAACATCATGCATCATGCTTTGCATAGTGAATAACTATATCAACTAATTGGTCAATATTGTCATTCTTTTTAAGAAAATCTTGAACCATTTCTTTGATTAAAAACACTTCTAAAAAGTAGTCAAATTGAGGATTTTCTCCTAAAACAGTTTTTTTTATGTCTTCTTCAGACTCCTCGTCAATTTCCGCAATTATGATTTCTGAATTGCTTCTAAAATCTCCGTCAATTTTCTTTGCAAACGCAACAGAATAATCATTTTCAACACTACTTATATTTTCGATTAATTCCTTAATAGTCATACTTTCAGTTATTTTTTGTTGATTTTCACCCTCGTAGCCACAACCAAAACGCATCTGTTAGCAGCCTTTTCCCTACTATCTAACCACACGTTCAAGCCCCTCTATAATGCTTGCAACGAGCTTGCACCAGTGAGGGCTTGAGCATGACGGCCCTTTCACCAGACCTTCATTCTATATACTTACGCCATCAGGGACTATTTTATTATCCTAAATAAAATAAACAAAATACAACAAACACTTAGTCCTAAACCAAAATAGGCTTTAAATTTATGACTTTTAACAACTAAATCATCTGGACTTTTTTTCTCATTTAATGAAGATAAATATAATGAAAATAAGCTCGCTAACATCATAAAAACACCACTTAACAAAATCTTAAGATCATCACCCAAAATTTCAAAAACTATACTTGCCCAAATCATTTATCATCCTTTAATTCATCCTCAACTAATGATCGACCCAACTCTTCACTAGTTTCCAACAAAATCTGAACAACTTCAGATCGAAGCACTTATTTAAGGGTCTTTTGGAGAAATAGTTACGATAGGGCTTAAACCTCAACTCATACACTACTGCAAAACATTCGGATCTGGAGATTCCCGAAAAATCGGGACTAGCTCTCAATTATCTTTTAGTTCCAGATCACCCTTCGGAAGAACAGTAACAGCAGGACCAAATTTGATTTTCAACTAAATATACTCTCGCTCTAATTAATACCACATCATTTTCATATTCTTCATGAAAATAAAATTCTGCATCCTCATGTAGTTTAAAGGAATATTCGGTGTCGTCCTCTTTTCGACCTGTAATAATAAAGCTACTGAGTTTGAAGTCCTTTTGCTTTGTGGTAGTTTTTTTATAGTCAATATCGACAACATGTCTATTAGTGATTATCCACGCTACGCCAGGTGCGATTTCAAGAATAAATCCAGTCGCAATAAAATTTAATTTCTTTGATTGATCGGTGAATTCAGTATTAATTCTATATGCAGAATACAAAAATTCATTTACAGGTTCATGAAACATCTATGCCATTATTTAAATTGGTACTAACAATTATGTTTATGTAATTTCTTAAACTAATGATGAACAGCAGGTAATTCCTTAAGTTAACCTAAGGATCAGAGCAAGGGTGATTGGAAACCCTACATTATCTTTAGGTCGAGATGCCAAGCACGAAAATCTCAACCAGCAAATGCTGGGCTATTTATTAACCCTTTTAAATATTGGTGTAAACATTCTGGTGTATTTGCATAAATACTCAGGTTTGTTAATGCACTTGAATATTCAAATCTTAAACTACATTTGTGCTTTTTGTTAAATAATAAAGGTTGTTTTTTACAAATTTCCGATTTTAGCCTTTCTAAAAAATTGACAAAGAATCGTAATTCAAATTTCCCTCTATTGGATAGTTCTTTATTCTTAACCTTAAATTCATCAAGCTTCTTATTCAATTCATTTTTGGTAATAATTGGGGCATTCGGAAAAAAAGATTGGATTTTATCTAACGTGTTTATTTCAGATAAGTCAATTGATAATTGCAAATCTTGGTTAATAATTGAGCTAAAGAAATTTCCGATTGTTGCATCAATTTGTAAATGCGTTTTAACACCTAAATTGGTCCTTTTGTCATTTTGGCAAGCAAGCCAAGCATTTACTAAGCATGTTTTGTTATGATAATCGCTTTGTCGTGACTCAAATAGATCATATGCTTTTTGAAAATCTTCATCATCTTCTTTTAATGAAAATTCCTGCTTCAATATTTTTTGAAAAGCAATTCTATTTGAATACTGATTCTCAATCGAGTAAGATGGCAGGCAATAAATATTTTTAAATTTTATATGTTCATCATAGTCTTGGTCAATAAAATAGCTCAGAGAAATATTCTTATACTCCTTTTTACTAGATATCAACCTTTCTGCAGCAATAACATTTTCTTTGCCTCCGCAATCAATTGCTTCAAATTCTTTTTTAGTTATTGATTCTATGCGAATTCCATAATATTTACTATCATCCTTACCTTCAAAGAAACAAAAAAGACAATTAGGACGTTTTTTTAGCTTTAAAATAAATTCGGTATAAGCTACATGACCAGAGGTTGCTTCTTCTCTCATTTTATCTACTAAATCCATATCTGAAATTATTTAATATACGAATTCATTCCAACGGCATATTTGTCTAACTCATTTTTGAAGATGAAAGGTGAATGAGTTACGGATAGCAAAAATTTACATTTATCTGAACTTACAATATCAGGTAAAAGTTGTTTTTGCCACTCAATTGATAGTGATAATTCGGGTTCATCAAATAATACAAGATAGTTTTTTGAAAATTCTAAGTATATCTTTGAAAACAAAGAAATTATCTGTTTTTCGCCAGATGATAATTTATTTAAACCGACCTTTTCATTTGTACCCTTTCGATAAACGCCTATATCAACACTGCTTTCATTATACCTAAACTCTTTATCTTCTAGGTAATTATTACATACATCTCTAAATTTTTTTATTGCGTCATCTACGTGTTTATGTTGATTATAGATTTCAATTAAATTGAAAAGGAAATAGGTAAGTTCCTTTTTTTTCAGTAAGTCTTTCGGTTTTTCAAGTAGTTCTAGTATTTCTTTTCTATCAGATTCAGACAAACTGTTTCCAACACGATGGAGTACAATCTTT
>CAMFLX010000217.1 GCA_945957555.1 uncultured Cytophagales bacterium | reverse complement strand
CGTATTTAGTCTTATCAGAATCTAAACTGTCCAGCTTTTCAAAAAGAGATGCCGCATATCCATATTTATCATTGAAAAAAGCTTCCCTAGCATCTGCTAGTAATACTTTCGTATCTGGCTTTTTGGCGTAAATATTTACACCGAATACTAGAATAAACGAAATGGATAGTAAAAAATTTTTCTTCATAAAAATAATAAAATGTTAACTGTTGAAAATTTCAAAACCTACCGACTTCAAGTCATTCCAAAAACCAGGATATGATTTTTTTACAACATCAGGCTCAGAAATCATGAGATCTCCAAGAAGCGCTAATGGAGCGAATGCCATTGCCATGCGATGGTCATCATACGTTTTCACTACTACGTTGGAATTAATCGCAAAGTTGTCTTTTCTTACGATTTTGAAAAAATCAGCCTTCTCCTCAATCATATCAGCACCAAACCTTTGCAGCTCGTTTTGAATAGCCATAATCCTATCAGTCTCCTTGATCCTTAGACTATCCAAGCCAGTAAGTGTAAGTTCTATACCGTGTGCAGCCGCACATACCGCCACTGTTTGTGCTAGGTCCGGACAATCTGAAAAATCGACCAACTTACTTTTCACTACATTCGTTTTTGACAACTTAACACCTCTTGACGTGAACTCTGATTTCACTCCAAGATCAGACATGATCTTTACTATGGCACTATCTCCTTGTAATGAGTTTTCTTTAAGACCAAGCAATTCAATTTCAGCATTTTGGGAAAGCGATACTATACTAAACCAATAGCTAGCTCCAGACCAGTCAGATTCTATCGTGTATTGCCCACTTTTATAATCTTGTTTGGGCACATGTATGGTTTGCTCATCAATCCACACAGGGTTGACCCCAAAATGTCTCATAAGATCAAGTGTCATCTCTATATACGGTTTGGAGGAGATTTTCCCTTCCAATTGCAGATAAATGCCATCAGGCAATAAAGGGGCTGACATTAATATTGCTGATATATATTGACTACTTACATCTCCTTTTATGCTTAAGCGGTTGTTTCCAGAGTATTTAAATGGGGCAATTTTGAGGGGTGGGTAGCCCGTTACTTTTTGATAACTAATATCTGCTCCCAAACTTCTCAATGCATCTACAAGGATGCCAATAGGACGTTCACACATCCGCGGGGTGCCTGTTAATATTTTTGAATTACCTTTAAGAGATTGGAATGCTGTTAAAAAACGCATCGTAGTACCGGCGTCTATGACATCCAATACTTCATCACTAGAAGCAAGTAGTCTGAGCATGGTTTGAGTATCCCTTGCCTCCGATAAATTGGCCAAGTCACATTTGTTGCCCCCTACTGCGTTTATAATCAAAGCTCTATTGCTCTCACTTTTTGATGAGACAAGCTTTACCTCGGCATTGATTTCTTTTACTGGTTTAACTAGTTTTATTACACTCATTATTCAAACAAATTCGGATCTCTTTCTAACAACAAAATCGATGATTGAGGAACTATAAAATATTTTTCATTTTCGTAAAGTATTTCAAATGCATTCTTTTGCAAATAAATGGCTAAGTCTCCTACTTTAGCTTGAAGCGGTAAATATTTTACTTTCTCTTCTTTCCATGGCTCCCCTTCGTCCTGTACTGCGGGCAGTGGATAGCCGGGCCCTACCTTTACAATATAACCTTGCTGAATTACCTCTTTCTCCTGTATTCCTGGAGGAAGATATAACCCTGACGGGGTCTTATCTGATAAATTTTTGGGCTTGATCAATACTCGATCTCCCACAACAATCAAATCTTTTATTTCACCCTTATCTTTAACCAACATTTTATTTATAAATGGTTTCAAAATTATACATTTTTAATAATTTATTCACTTTTTAAATTATTTTTGCAAAAACAAGGATGCTACTTATTGCTTTTTTAGGATACAAAGACCTTATTGTCACGCCAATGGCCTTGTTGCTGGTATCTTTATTCATCTTCTACTTCAAGAAATTTGTTCCCGAGAAAGAATTAAAGCCGTTATTTTTAAGAGCGCTATTTGCTAAAATATTTAGTGCCATTATTTTGGGCTTAGTTTATCAATTTTATTATGGAGGAGGCGACACATCCACATATTTCATGGATGGTACGGTACTTTATGAATCATTTTTTGACTCAAAATTAGTATGGCTGAAACTTGTTTTCGGCCCTATGGTTAAAAGTGCTGATACCTTTATTTATACGAATAAAATTTACCACTATGGCGATTCGCAGTCTTATTTTGTGGTAAGAACCACAGGTTTATTAAATATGTTCACTTTTAATACCTATTCGTCCACTGCGATTCTATTTGCAGTATTTAGCTTTAATGGTATATGGCATATGTTTCTTGTTTTCAGGGATTTATATCCTAAGCTTGAAGAAAAACTTGGCTACGCATGTTTCTTCTTGCCATCCCTATGCTTTTGGGGCTCAGGTATCCTCAAAGACAGTTTATTGGTTGGAGGAATTGGTTGGGCATTCTATGGCTTTTATAATCTCTTTTTCGCGCATAAAAGAATACTAAAGAGTATTTTGTTACTATTAATGGCATCATTAATTTTATTCAACGTAAAACCTTTTGTACTTGTGGCCCTCTTTCCTCCCCTACTTATTTGGTATATTTTTATCAAAATCAGAACTGTAAAAAGTAATTTTGGTCGTACCATATACGGCCCCATCATTTTTGGAATCTTGTTTGTTCTTGGATTTACATTTTTGAGTTATTTCTCAAAAAATACAATGTTCGATATTACAAAAGCAGATGAGGTAACTCAAAACATCAAAGTAACTAAAGACTACTTATTAAACGTAGCTAAAATGCAAAACGGCTCGGCTTATGATATTGGTGATATGGATGGCACAGTACTAAATGCACTTTCATTAGCCCCCAGCGCTATTTGGGTGACATTTTTTAGGCCTTATCTCTGGGAATCTCGGAATGTGAATATGTTATTGGCCGCAATGGAAAGTAGCTATTTCCTTATTTTTACGATCTATACTATATTTAAAGTAGGCTTTGGTAAGGCCATTAAAATTATTTGGAAAGACTCTTTTCTTTTGTTCTGTTTTTCATACTCAATGTTTTATGGATTCATAGTTGGTCTTAGTAGTGCCAATTTTGGTACTTTGGTCCGATACAAAATCCCTATTTTACCATTTTACTTATGTGGTATCATCATAGTCTATTCACAAAGAAAGATTAAGAAAAAGGAATTTATGATATAGTGGTAACGTCGTAAGTCACCTATTAATTTGTCGCATTCACACATTGAAATCCAAATAAATCGATCGTAACTTGGCTTCATAAAATAACAGTCATGATTAGGTCGATAGAAATAGATCAATACATTGAAACCTTTCCCACCAATGTCCAAGTAGTATTGAAACAACTACGGGAAATCATAAGAAATGCGGCACCAGAAGCAGAAGAGGTGATCAGCTATAAGATGCCCGCATATAAGCAAAATGGTATGTTGGTATATTTTGCGGGCTATAAAAACCATATCGGTTTCTACCCAACAGGCACTGGTATTGAAGCATTTAAGGAAGAATTTACGCCTTATAAATGGTCCAAGGGGGCGGTGCAATTCCCTATAGACAAGCCATTACCCGTAGAGCTAATCACTAGAATTGTTCAGTTTAGGATCAAATATAATATAGATCACAACGGTTACCATTAACTTCGTTTTGAGCGAAATTCCTCCCTGAACTCCAACCTAAATAATGCATTGGGGCAATCTGAGTAATATTTTTTAGTGATATTTATTTCAACGGGCAATGTGCGGGTATCTGTTTAACTATCATAGACTCCGTTACCATCTGATCAGAAAGCTGTAATTATATAGTTTATAAGCCTTTTGCACCAAAAGAATCTATTATGAATTTCTATACATATATAACAGCAATGAGCCTTGAAATGCACATCTAGTGAAACGTCTTATATAAAAAGAGATATGTTATAGACTTCTGCGGTATGTTTCTCACATACAAATTTAGATGGACAGTATAGAAAGAAAGGGTTTATGAAGAGATTAAACAAGGCAGGACGAGTAAGCGGCCTTGCCAAAATAAATAAAATAAAATTTTCTTTCTCACTCATTGAGACACCCATGTTGCACCTTTGTATCATAGCGAACGATAAGAGTATAATGAAGCTAGCACAACCTGATTTTACGGCCTTAACATAAATACCCTGAATTTATATACCTCAAATAAGACCATGATGTTATTTTATGTATAATGTATGTTTTATACTTTTTGATATATGATGTGGAGCCCCAGCACAAAAACATCGGAGGATGGACATCCCATGTTTCGCCTGCTCTGATTACGGGCTGGGGCTCGATCATCATAAAATGGTGCTTGTCTATACTTTTTGACAATAATCAAATGAGAATTTGTTTATTTTGATCTATTTGCGTCTCAAATGAATACTCATGTATAAAACGTGGATACTTTTAGGCTTACTTACATTATATTTACCCATATTGGCTCAAGACACTACCATTGTAGTAAACGATGTGAGCCAGCTCAACCCAATTAAAATCGATGAGATCATTAGACCCAAATATAGTACAGAAATTGCTACAGCTGTTAAAAACCATGAGGGACCAATAGCTACAGGCGGAGGGAGATATAGCATGGGAGGACAAACCGCCATAGAGGGATGTCTTCATATCGACATGAGGGACTTTGACAGTATAGTACACTTTGATCCCCAGAAAAAAGAGATTACAGTGCAAACAGGTATTACTTGGAGAAAAATACAGGAGTATATAGATCCATATAATCTCTCGGTCAAGATCATGCAAACATACGCAAACTTTACAGTCGGTGGATCCCTGAGTGTAAACGCACATGGCAGATATATAGGACAAGGCCCTGTTATAGAGTCAGTGCAACAAATAAAAATAATTTTAGCGAATGGTGAGCAAGTCACGGCTAGACCTGATACGAATTCGGATATATTCTATGGAGCCATCGGAGGATATGGCGCCCTTGGAGTGATTACTGAAGCTCGTATATCACTCACCGAAAATACCAAGGTCAAACGTAAAGACAGTGTCATGCATATCGATCAGTATAAGGAATATTTCATTAAGCGTATCGCAAATGATACAGCTTCCATATTTCATAATGCAGATATTTACCCTAAGGCGTATAACAAAATACGAGCAGTCACTTTTTCTAGTACCCAACAAGCAGTTACAGTGCTCCACAGACTAAGACCAATCAAAAAAAGTATCGATTCAACAGGATGGTTTTAAAAGTAGTTTCAGACTATCCTGCTGGAAAATGGCTGAGACAGCATATTATTGATCCAATACTGTATACCCAGCAACCTATACTTTGGCGAAACTATGAGGCTAGTTATAATGTATCAGAGCTTGAACCTCGATCAAGAAAACGATCAACCTATGTACTTCAAGAGTATTTTGTGCCAGTTTCTGAATTTGACAACTTTTACCCAGCCTTGAGAACTATACTATGGAAAAACCACGTCAATGTACTTAACATATCCATCAGACATGCCAAAAAGGACTCTGGCACCAGCTTGGCTTGGGCCCGATCGGACGTCTTTGCTTTTGTGATCTATTACAAGCAAGGCACAACAAAAAAAGCCCAAGACATCGTAAAGGCTTGGACTCAAGAACTTATAGATGCCGCCATTGCTGTAAAAGGTACGTATTACCTTCCCTATCAGGTACATGCTACCGTTGCGCAATTTTTCAAAGCTTATCCAAATGCCAATAATTTCTTCCAATTAAAGCGGAAACTTGATCCTCAAAACAAATTCAAGAACAAGCTCTGGGAAAAATATTTCCCCAATCCCTAAAAGTTTATAATCCAAACAAATCGATTCTTGATCAGAAATATTATTTTTGCAGGGATTTGGATCATTTTTTATTAATATCATTGTTGTTGATGCCACTGGCAAGCTTCGTCTTGCTGTTTGAGGCTTCTAAACTTAAGGAATGGGTGGCTTACATTTCCTGTTGCTTTAATCTCGTAAGTCTCGTCATCTCTTTTATTTTAATATTTCGAGAAGACCAAAGTCTTTCTTTTGATTGGTTCTCTATAGGCACACAACATTTTACGATCAGTCTACGTGCTGATGCCATTGCCAAAAGTATGGCGCTTCTGATTAGTTTTATTGCCTTGCTGGTGAACATATACTCTACGGTGTATATGAGAGGCGAAAAACATTATCATAAATACTTTGCCTACTTGGGACTCTTTACTTTCTCCATGTTGGGCATCGTATTGTTCAACCATTTGCTGTTTATTTATGCATTTTGGGAACTGGTAGGTTTAAGTTCCTATCTCTTGATAGGCTTTTGGTATCAGAATCCCCAGGCTACCATGGCCAGCAAAAAGGCCTTTATTATCAATCGCATTGGGGACATAGGTTTCTTGGTAGGCATCCTTATGATTTGGGTAAAATATGGCAGTCTTGACTTGAAAATACTCACCCATATACCTTTGAATTTTGACGTTGTAGATACTTTTATTGGAATCAGCCTCTTTGGCGGTTGTGTGGGTAAATCGGCACAATTCCCACTTCAAGTATGGTTACCAGAGGCAATGTATGGCCCCACACCAGCATCAGCCTTGATCCATGCGGCCACCATGGTTGCTGCTGGCATTTATTTCATGATCAGGGTGTTACCACTCTGTACGCCTGATGCCTTGGAATTCATTGGGATCATTGGTTCTTTCACTGCATTCATGGCAGCACTAAGTGCTTGTGTACAATACGATATTAAAAGAATCCTTGCCTATTCGACCATTTCCCAACTCGGCTATATGGTTGTAGGTATCAGTACTGGTAAAGGAGAGGTGGCATATCTACACCTGTTTACACATGCTTTCTTTAAGGCAGGCCTATTCCTATGTGCAGGAGCTATAATCCATGAAATAGCACACCAGAACATCAAAATAAAAGGCAAAAATATAGATCCACAAGATATTAGGCTTATGGGGGGGCTCGCCAGCAAAATGAGGCTCAGTTATTGGGCTTACCTACTTTGCTATGTTTCTGCAATAGGTTTACCTTTTAGCTCTGGTTTTATCTCCAAAGATTTTATAGTGTCCAATTTAATCGACTTAGTAGCCCAGACACATAGCAGCTGGTACGTTAAATTAACCCTTGCACTTACCGTCGTTACCATCTTTATTACAGCATTTTATATGACTCGACAACTGATATTGGTGTTTTGGGGTTCATATAGAGCTACGCAAGAAGAGACACATTTCCATGAGACTTCATTGTCTATGTTACTACCCATGATAGTACTAGGCTTATTCAGCTTCTTCTTCTTCTTTTCACTCGATCCGCTGAATGCCCAACAAACTTATTTGTTTAAATACTTGGGCATTAAAACTTCTACAGCGGAACATAGCAAGGGTCATTGGCTTGCAGTTATACTTTCGGTAGTACTCACTACACTAGGTGTTTTGTGGGCTTATTCAAAATATGCTCGTAAGCTACTAAAACCCCATAACAATGATTTCTGGCATGAACTGTTGTTTAGAAACTTTTACCTCAATAGGTTTTATATGAAGGTAGTGATGCCTTCCAGCTTGTTGGCTTCTAAGAAGCTACATAAGTTTGACACTAAAGTAATTGATGGTGCCATTGATAAATTTGGAGTTGTTAACGTAGTTACAGCCCATGTGTTAAAGATTGTAGATCAATATGTTTTAGACGGATGTTATCATTTACTCAAATGGTTGGCTTCGTGGATAGGTGGTATAGGAAATGGCTTTCAAACAAGTAAAATACAAAACTATTTGCGCCTGACACTACTTCTTACTTTGGCGATTGTCATCTACATAACTACTAGGCCTTAATCATACATGTATACTCTGCCAATTTGCAGATAGATGCGCATAAAAAGTACCCTCAATTAAGTTTAAATAAATGAGGTGACCTCCTTAAGATCACCCCATTAAATCGTTAGAACATCGTTTACTTATAAAAAGTATTTTGAATCAAGTTTTTATTGGCGTTTATTTCAGACAAAGGAATTGGCATAATAAACTCATCACCGCTATAATCAACCGTGGTGCTGTCGCTTAATGTTATAACTCTTTTCAATCTTTTCAAGTCGTGGATTCTATTACCTTCAAAGGCAAGCTCCAGCTCCCTCTCCAAGATAATCTTGTCTTTATCAACATCCGAATACAAAGGCGCTCCTGCTTTGGCCCTGATCAGGTTAACATCGTCAAGCGGGCTCATCCCCAAAGATGTGCCAAGCTCTAAGTTTGCTTCAGCTCTAATGAGGTGCATCTCCGATAACCTGATGACGGGTATATTGGTATAGGGATTCTTCCACTTAGCACTGGTCACAGAACCTTTGTTGCAGGTGCCTTCGTAAATCAGTAAGGTACGCCTCTTGTCAGTAGAATCGTATTTGTCTATAAAAGCACTCTCAATCTGTACATCGCCACGACTGGCACTGCCAGGGATATCATAGTCACACCCATAGAAAGTGGTGATGCCGTCATTAGTAGTACCTGCGTTGTTCTGAGTGGTCTGTTGGATCTCAAAGACACTTTCTGGGGATGCTGATGTATTAAAAGACGCCTCAACTGAGCTTGGTAATGCATACTTCCCACTTTGAATAACCT
>CAMFLX010000216.1 GCA_945957555.1 uncultured Cytophagales bacterium | reverse complement strand
CTACACTTATGCGATCGTCGGCAGCGTCAGATGTGTATAAGAGACAGGTGAAAGAGGATAAAGAAGATGTATACGTTTTTGTCAATGGTATCCAATCTGCCAATGCAGAAAGTGGTGTAAAGGTGCAATTGGTCACTAGGAATAATCAAACAGTAGCTACCGCAGAGTCTGATGGTGATGGTACAGCAGTGTTTAAGGGGATCAAGTCAAGACTGGATTCGGAGCTCAAGATGATACTCGCTAGAAAAGGTAATGATTTTACATATCTACACTTTAACCAAACTAAGGTTGATCTCTCAAAATTTGATATGGGAGGGGAGGTGAGTACTCTGTCAGGCTACCAATTGTTTCTTTATGGAGATCGTGATTTGTATAGGCCCGGTGAGAAAATAAATGTAAATACAGTACTAAGAGATGATAACTATGGTACTGTAGCTAACTTTCCATTGGAGATCGTGTTACGTACGCCCAATGGCAATGAAATGACAAGAGTGAAAGGTATGGTAAACAGTCAAGGGGCTTTTGCAACAGTTTTTACGGTGCCAGTGTCTGGTGTTACGGGTACTTATTCTCTAGAAGTATATTCCGCAAATAAGGTATTGTTAAATTCAAAAAACATCAGTGTTGAAGAGTTCATGCCCGATAGGATCAGCCTAAATGCTTCTTTAGACAAAGAAGAAGTCGCACCCAATCAAAGCGTTACTTTGTCAGCCACAGCTTCAAATCTTTTTGGTACACCTGCTGCTTTGAGGAACTATGAGGTATCGTTAACCGTGAATAAAAAATACTTGTATTTTAAAGATTTTGGCGACTATAACTTTAGTGTTTCTGGTGATTTGTCAAAAGAAATCAAAACAGACCTTAGGCAAGGCAAAACCTCTGCCAATGGAACATTAGACGAGGTATTTGAGATTCCTGGAGAGTTGCGTAATAGTGGTGTTTATACGGCTAAGACTTTTACAACCGTCTTTGATGAAAATGGTAGGCCAGTTAACAGGGTGAATACCTTTGATGTCATTACTCAGAATGAATTTTTCGGAATAGGAGCGTTTGATTACTATGCAGACATCAGGCAGCCGATTAGTGTACCTCTTGTTGCTGTGGATAAGAAAGGAGCACCAAGACAGACCAGTGCAAGGGTTCAAGTAATTAAATACAACTGGAGAACAGTACTGCAAAAAACGGAATATGGTGAATACCGCTATCAGTCTCAGCGCCAAGAGCAAGTGATCGATGAAAGAACCATAACAGTAGCCAATAAGTCTAGTTATAAGTTTACCGTCGGCCAAAGTGGTGAATATGCTGTTAGAGTTAGAAAGGCTGATTCTAAATGTTACGTAGAGTCAAATTTCTATGCTTATGGTTATGGATACACCTCTGGTTCTGATTTTGAGGTGAATCAAGATGGGGAAGTGAGCATAGTCGCAGATAAAGAAGTATATGATTTGGGTGAAGAGGCTACAATATTGTTTAAAACACCTTTTGTGGGTAAATTGTTAGTCACAATAGAGCGAAATAAAGTTTTTGAACATCGGATCATAGAGACAGATGCCAAATCTGCTACAATGAAGCTAGAGATGAAAGAAGAATACCTGCCAAACGTTTATATTTCGGCAACTTTGCTCAGACCAATATCTTCGAATACGAATTTGCCACTTACCGTTGCTCATGGATATTTGCCGATTAAAGTAAATAAATCTGCAGCGAAAATCCCTGTCACCATAGAGGCCGTAGAATCTTCTCGCTCCAAAACTAAGCAAATCATAAGGGTGAAGACCAATGGTAAAAAGGATGTTCAAATGACTATAGCTGTAGTTGACGAAGGTATTCTTCAAATAAAGAACTATAAAACACCTGAACCCTATGAATTTTTCTTCAGACCGAGAAAGCTAGAAGTAAATAGTTACGATCTATATCCTCGTTTGTTCCCAGAGTTGAAAATGCAGAAGGCAAGTTTCGGTGCCGATGGTTATAATCTTGGCAAACGATTGAATCCACTGGGTAATAAAAGAGTGAATTTGGTTTCGTTCTGGAGCGGTCACTTGACGACCAATGGAAATGGTGAGGCAAGCTACACCATTGATATTCCACAGTTTTCAGGTGATTTGAGGATTATGGCCGTAGCCTATCAGGATAAAAGCTTTGGTAGCGCCGACAAACACATGAAAGTTGCCGATCCTATTGTGGTAAGTTCAGGCTTGCCAAGATTCTTGTCTCCAAATGATAAAGTTGTGGTTCCTGTAACACTGTCTAATACTACCACCAAAGCAACACAAGCGACAGTGAGTATAAATACTGGTAATATATTGGCTGTGGATGGGGGAAGTTCACAACAAGTGACCATAGAGCCCAAAATGGAGAAAAGAGTATTCTTCAAAGTACTCGCTAAGCCAAATATTGGAAATGATGAGGTTGTTGTTACCGTAAAGGCCTTGGGAGAAAGCTTTGTAGAAAAAACAAGCATCACTATAAGACCTACGACTCCTTTGGAAAAGAAATCCTATGTAGGTAGCGTGTCATCAGGTAAATTGTCAACTGTAGACGGGGAGATAGAGGGTATGATTCCGAGCACTGTGTCTGGCAAGTTGATTATAGGGAAATCACCACTAATCCAGTTCTCCAACAATTTGAACGATCTTATCCAGTATCCTTATGGTTGTGTGGAGCAGACAGTTTCGACGGCATTTCCGCAATTGTATTTTAGTGATATTTGTAAAGCTATAGGTTATAGAAAGGGAAGTCCTAATAACCCAAATTTCAATGTTCAGCAAGCAATAGAGAAATTGAACACGATGCAATTGTCGAGTGGAGGTTTGAGCTATTGGCAAGGAGGCGATTATTTGAGTTGGTATGGTTCTGTGTATGCAGCTCACTTTATGTTGGAGGCTAAGACAGCTGGGTTTAAGGTCGATCAAAACGTGTTAGAGCGTTTGGTGCTGTATCTTTCTGCTCAAGTGAAAAGTAAACCAACAGAAACATACTACTACTACTTGGATGATACCTATACTAAAATGCAGACCAAAACCATTATTTCTAAAGAATTGGTGTATTCTCTGTATGTCTTGGCATTGGCACAAAGGCAAGATTTGCCAACTATGAACTATTTGAAGGCCAATCAGGATTTATTGTCGTTAGACTGTAAGTATTTGTTAGCTTCAACTTATAAAATGATAGGAGACAATAGTAGTTACCAACAAATACTACCCTCAGTATTTGCTAGTGAGGTGAGCCAGAGGGTGAGTAACGCCAGTTTTTACTCATACATAAGAGATGAAGCCATGGCTTTAAATGCACTCCTAGTTGCTGATGCTCAAAACAAGCAGATACCAGTTTTGGCCAACCATCTTTCTATTCAGATCAAGAAGTACAATTGGTTGTCTACCCAAGAAATGGCGTTTTCAATGTTGGCTCTGGGAAAATTTGCAAGGAGAAATAATGAAAAACAGTCTTCTGCCAAAGTCACGATCAATGGTAAAAATGTATTGAGCTATGATGGGAGCAAGCCTAACGAAGTGTATGAGTTTAAGGGAGGCAATGATGTGTCAATAACAAACTCAGGAAAGGGCGATATCTATTATTATGTAGAATACGAAGGAATCAATGCCACTAAACAAATAGAAGAACGTGACAACTATATTAGAATAAGAAGAACTTATTTCGATAGATCTGGTAACCAGATTAGTAATGGTCAGTTCAAACAAAATGATTTGGTGGTGGTGAAGCTCACTTTGGATAATATAGAGGGGACAAGTATTGATAATGTGGTGGTTACTGATTTGCTACCCGCAGGTTTTGAAATTGAAAACTCAAGGCTCACAGAGTCTGAAGATATGGACTGGATCAAGGATCGTTCTTCTTATGATTATATGGATGTAAGGGACGATCGGATTAATTTCTTTACTACGGCCTATGGAACTAAGAACTTCTATTATATGGTTCGTGCCGTATCTCCAGGTACATTTGTACAAGGACCTGCATCGGCCGATGCCATGTACAATGGAGAATACCAGTCTTATAATGGAGCTGGGCAAATAAATATTTCAGAAAAATAATGGATTTAGAAAAAGTAGAGAGGTCGTTCACAACACATGTAGTGCCTGTATTTCCTTTTAGGATGAACCACCACCAAACGCTGTTTGGTGGTGCTGCATTACAGTGGATGGACGAAGTGGCGTTTATTTCAGCAACACGGTATTCGAGAAAGAGGCTCGTGACCATGGGCAGTGAAAAGATTGAATTTTTACAGCCCATACGAATGGGTGATTTTGCAGAAGTTACGGGAAAAGTGAGTCGCGTAGGTACCAAGAGCATTACAGTGGAAGTACGTATCTATATGGAGAAAATGTACGAAGACCGTAAGGAACTGGCCGCGAAGGGTCTTTTTACTTTTGTAGCAGTGGATGAGGAGGGGAGAAGTGTTGAGGTTGGATAAAAGAGCGTCAGTTTGTGGCCTCTATTTTTTAAGGATCAAATTATTAATTTTTTGATGATCAACAATAAGAAGATAATCGTTGTAATGCCTGCCTATAATGCTGAAGCAACTTTAGAAAAGACCTATAGGGAAATACCATTTAATATTGTTGATGAGGTAATCTTGGTTGATGACCACTCTAGAGATAATACTTCACAGGAAGCAAAAAGACTTGGAATTGATTGTGTTATAACACACCAAAATAACAAAGGTTATGGAGGCAATCAAAAGACTTGTTATACAGAAGCTCTAAACAGGGGTGCGGATATAGTAGTCATGTTACATGCCGATTATCAATATACGCCATTGTTAATCGAAGCTATGGTTTATCCGATTGTAAACGGCCTTTTCGACGTGATGCTCGGCTCTCGTATTTTGGGGAAAGGTGCATTAAAAGGAGGGATGCCATTGTATAAATACATTTCGAATAGGTTTTTGACATTTGCCCAGAACATCTTAATGGGGCAAAAGCTGGCCGAGTACCATACAGGTTACAGGGCTTTTAGCAGAAGAGTATTAGAAAATACTCCATGGTTGAGAAATTCTGACGATTTTGTGTTTGACAATGAAATGCTCGGGCAGATAACGTTTGGGGGATATCAAATAGGGGAGGTTACGTGTCCGACTAAATATTTTGAAGAAGCGAGCAGTATTAATTTCTCAAGAAGTCTTAAGTATGGGATTGGCTGTATGGGAGTAGCAGTTAAGTTTTTTTTGCAAAAAAAAGGAACAGCAAAGTTTGAGTTGTTTAAAGACATTAAACCTTTGGGCTAGCTCTAGAATAGTATTTGTATCCCTCTTGCTGAATTGTTTTAGTGATTATTGATCTCATATTGCTTTCTCTTTTCTTATAATCCCTGCTGATGCGCATGAATCAAGTTCATTTTGTGAAATAGACTCATTGCTTAAATACCCCTTAGGTTGTTGAAATTGTTTTTATTTATATATTTGTAATTTTAAACGGTAACTAATTTTAATATGAAACCACTTTTTTTAAAATCTTTTGAGAATTATAATTTTTTAATTCTTTTAGTATTCTCTTTTTTTATTCTTCAAGTAGGGGGTGTAACAATACTGGAATCTATTGGATTTGTAATGTTAGTTGGTTATGGGGTGTTGAGGTCTACAACGTTACTGGAATTTAAAAAAGCAGAGATAGTTAAATTTTTGTTGATTCTTGGGGTTTCTGTTTTGTTATTGTTAACAATACATTCTAAAAACGTATTTTCATTTTTTAATAAATCAAGCATAAAGATTTTACTAATTACATTCTTGACTATTTATGGTGTGGAAAGTAGGAAAAAGGAAGTTTTGGCTCAGTATATGGGGTTGTTTTTTTTAATGATCTGTGTTTCTTTTGCTTTGATTTTGGACTATTCCCCAATCGACCCATATGATTCAAGTAGGCATGCTAAGAACGTATTGATGATATATGATGATATGAGTTCCGCAAATGGATTCAAATTTATTCATTCGCTTATATATTATGATTTTTACCCTAATCTTGTATATTTAGTTAGTGTTCCATTTGTTTTTGTTTTTGGTAAGAGTTACGCAAGTATTTGTATCGCTAATTCGTTGTTTTGGTTGCCATTTGGTTATTATTATTTAGTTAAAGTTTGTAAGGAATATTTTAAACTTTCAGGATTGTCGATATCAGTAGTTGGTCTAATAGTGTTTGGTAATATCGTAACTATTTTTTATGCTACTAGATTTTTATTGGATTTTCCTGCATTATGCTTTATTCCTGCAGTATTGTATTATTTTTTAAGATCTAACGGTTTGAAACACCGAAGGTATGCCATTGTTTCTGGTTTATTGGTTGGATTAGGTTTGCTAATTAAGAGTACCTTTTTAGTTATTGCCGCAAGTTTGATTTTTTTAGTCTTGATAAGATTATTCTTCTTTGTATTAAGAACCAAAGAATTGAAATTGGTGACTACTAATAAGTTGATTGTTAATATATTGGTTTTTGTCCTTTTTATTTATATGGCCGGTGGTTGGTGGTATATGATAAATTTTGGGCATTTTAATTTTACTTATGACAAAGTTGTTACAGAAGCAGGCCAACAAGAGGGCGATCCTATACCATTGTCGCTAGATAGTTTTCTTTACTATATTAGAGCATTGGCTGATTATTTTTCTGAACCGTTGATATGGATACTTCTTGTCGTAACAATTATTGTATCTGTGTATAATTTTCGACGTAGACTTCTATTAAATCTTGTCTTTATGATTCCATTCATTATAATGTATATCGCTAGTACGTTAACTTGGAACAAGGATTACAGAACTTTCCTTCCGGCTATTTTTTTGTTGTTGCCATTATTTGCAGTTGGGATAGATTACCTAAGGAAGATGTATGGTGATATCGTAAATGTGGTATTTTTGTTAATAATGCTTTGTTGTTCGTTTAATTATTTGACTAACAATAGTTTGCCTTTTTTTAAAAGTGGTAATAAGGAGCTTTTCCCTTTTAGAAGTCCTGCAAGTTTAGATCAGGTAGAAGCTTTTTTTGTATTCAATAAGCTATATGAATCTACTTTTGGAGATGATACTCAAATAAAGTTAAATAATAAGCCAAGTTTAGTCACTGATTTTAATGTATCATATTACAAATCCTTATTGGCGGATGTTACAAAAAAGGATGCTGTTGTGAGAGGGGATTTTATTCACGTACTGGCTTTGAGAGATGATATATACAATGATTATTATTTAATTGGAATTAAATATAATAGATTAGACTCTTTAGTATCGTTGAATATACTTAATAAAAAGGCTAGGGTCGAGGGTGATTTTAAAATGACAGTAGAAAGAACGATGGTTCATAGTCAGAAAAAAGACTTGGAGGTGATATCATTTAGGCCTGATGGTGAATCGCCCAAGTTTAAAATTAATAATGCTGATTCTATTAGTTGTAATTTTAAGATCGTTCACGCTTTTCCTTCAGGACAAATTATGGATTTGTATTATAATACTCTTCTAAATAGCAATATTGAAACATTTTCAAGAGATCTGATTATTCATAACGAAGAGGCAAAAAATAATTGGCTTCAGCTAAATATTAAATAATGGCAAATTTTGTGTTTGTTACTAGCCATTCATTGTTAGTTTTGTAAAAAGATAGTTTGTGATAGGAAAGCTTTCAATTATTATCCCAGCTTATAATGAGGCTGAGACTATACATTTAATATTAAATAGAGTAAAGTCAGTAAGCCTTATTAATGGAATTTTAAGGGAAGTTATTATAGTTGATGATTGTTCAAAGGATAATACAAGAGATGCAATAAAGAGATATATGCAAGAAAACCCAGAACTTGATATTCAATATTTTGAACATGAGTTTAATAAGGGGAAAGGGGCTGCTCTGCAGACAGGAATTGCGAAAGCGACAGGAGACTATATTGTCATACAAGATGCAGACCTTGAGTATGACCCAGAAGAGTATAATGAACTATTAAAGCCAGTTATTAAAGCTGATGCTGATGTGGTATATGGTTCTCGATTTATTGGAGGAAATCCTCATCGTATATTGTTTTTTTGGCATACCATAGGCAATAAGTTTTTGACTTTCCTTTCTAATATGTTTTCTGACCTAAATCTTACAGATATGGAAACTTGCTACAAGATGTTTAGAAGGGAGATCATTCAGTCAATACCTTTGAAAGAGAAGAGGTTTGGGTTTGAGCCAGAAGTAACAGCAAAAATTTCAAGAATCCCTAATATTAAAGTCTATGAGGTTGGGATTTCTTACTATGGGCGTACCTATGCTGAGGGTAAGAAAATAGGATGGAAGGATGGTTTTCGTGCAATATATTGTATTTTAAAATATGGGCTTTTAAAGGCTAAATAATTATAATTTGTTTGGTTAATTCTTAATTCAAGAAACATGCATTTGTCAATAATAATACCCATTTTTAATGAGGAAGGTAATATTAGTTCAATCTTTGAAAGACTTTCAAAAGTTTGTCATCAGATTACCCCTGATTATGAATTGATATTTGTTAATGATGGAAGTAGAGATAATTCCTTGAATTTAATCTATGGACTAAGCCAATCTTATCAAAATGTAAAATTTATAAATTTTAGCAGAAACTTTGGCCATCAAGCAGCTGTTTCGGCAGGAATTGATTACGCGTTGGGTGAATATGTTGTTATTATCGATGCTGATCTTCAAGATCCACCAGAGTTAATAATAGACA
>CAMFLX010000215.1 GCA_945957555.1 uncultured Cytophagales bacterium | reverse complement strand
CTTACCGCCCGCAGAGTATTGGCTCATAACTAATTCTTATCCCGAATTGAGGTTAGTTTAGAAATATTTTATCAACATTTAAATCGCAGCGTTATGTTAAAGTGGACCGTTATCTTTCTAATCATTGCAATCGTTGCATCCATTTTTGGATTCACAGACATTGCAGCTGGTGCAGCTGGCATCGCCAAAGTCATTTTCTTCATATTCATCGCGCTTGTGGTCATCACCCTAGTGCTTGGGGCGAGTATTTTCAAGAAATAGTACGGCGTTTAGAGATTAGACTTTAGAGAAAAGATGAAAGAGTAAGAACCCAAGAGATGTGCAGAAACAACTCTGAATTCTTTACTTATCTTCTCTATAATTTGCGACCCAAAGGCGAACTAGCAATTCCCGAATCGTAGAGCAGTTTAACCCGAAAATCTCAATAGATTTTGTTATAAAATCTATGATTACAATATAATGAAGGTATTGGAGTCGAAATTTGTGTAAGAATCTAGCATGCCAAATTAAGCTCAAATTTCAACAAAAAACACTCTTTATGATTAATTGCAAATTCCTATTGAGATTTTCGGGGTTAACCACTAAGGTACTACTTTATAAACTCCATAGTACCATCGGTAAGTCGGTAAAACACGCCAACAATCTTGATCTCACCCTTGCTTTCCATTTCTCTAAGTATGGGACTACGATCACGAATTTCATGCAAAGCATGTCTTATGTTGTTCTCACACACATGCTTTACATAGAGCTCATTTTTAGAACTTTTTTCACCTACAAAGTCTTGGCTCATATTTACAGCAGGTTTAATTTTTGAGAGCATTTGTGTAATGTTCCCTAGCTTCACATCATCTATAGCTCCCCTTATGGCCCCACAATGTTGATGCCCCATCACAAGTACCAATTTCGCACCAGAAACCTTACATGCAAACTCCATACTACCGAGGATATCATCATTGATAAAATTTCCAGCAACCCTTGCTACAAACACATCTCCAATCCCCTGGTCATAAACATCCTCTACGGGTACTCGGCTGTCTAGACAACTCAAAACAACCGCTTTGGGATACTGCCCTGGGGCAGATTTCCTAATCTGCTCATTGTGGTTTCTTTGGGTAACATTGCCACTCACAAATCTTTTGTTTCCTTCCACAAAATCTTGCAGTACCGCATCTGGAGTAAGCTTTGCTTGTTGCTCTGCGGTCATAACCGAATTAAGCACTTTTGTTTTCTCACGGTTTGATTTGGCAGAACTTGATTTGTTTTGACAAGAGTCTAAGCTCATAATGGCAACAACTATGATAATTTTTGATAAAATTGATGTCTTCATTTTTGGGCTTTTTTTGATGAATTAAAAACTTGAAACAATCCAGAAGTAAAGCGGCATGCCTATAGTAATATTGATCGGAAAAGTAATGGCCAAGGCCATTGGCAAAAAGAGCCCAGGGTTGGCCTTAGGTGCGGCTATTTTCATGGCTGCTGGCACCGCTATATACGAGGCACTTGCCGCTAGCACCGCAAATATAAACCTATTAGATACGTCTTCCGTGACCAAGCTGCTGGCCAGAGCAACTATACAACCATTGAAAAGCGGGGTAACTACCGCAAATATGGGTGCAAATACACCTCCTGTTAAGAAAGTATTGAGTTTTCTACCACTCGCAATACCCATATCCAAGAGAAAAATCGCTAAGAAGCCCTTGAAAATATCACTCGTAAAGGGCTTGATGCCTTCCGCATGTTTGGCACTGGCCACATAGCCAATCAATAAACTCCCAAATATAAGCAGTACGCTCCCGTTGGTAAACGAATGTTTGATGACCGATTTTTTACTGATCGTTTCTGTCGAACTTTTCTGGTATCTTGACATAAGAATGAGCCCCACCACAATAGCGGGGGATTCCATAAGAGCCATAATGGCCACCATGTGGCCGTGCACACTGAGCTGCATAGACTCCAAGTAGTTAGAGGCCGTAACAAAGGTAACGGCACTCACAGAGCCATAGGCCGCTGCTATAGCACCAGAATCGTATATGTTGAATTTCCTCTTTAAGATAAAAAAGGTGTAAGTGGCAATGCACCCAGCAATCAACACGCCAAACAACATAGACCAAATGATCTCACTCGTAAAAGTACCATGAGATAGCTCTTGCCCGCCTTTGAACCCTATCGCAAAGAGTAGGTATAAGGAGATGAATTTGGAAGTGCTGGGGGGGATCTCCAAATCGCTTTTTAAGTAAACTGCCACTATACCCAGTACAAAAAATAAAAGGGCTGGGTTTGTCAAATTGTCAATTAGTAAATTCAAATTCATTTTGTGTGTGTTTTTGTTTTCCCTGTGTGTTATATTGTTTATTAAGTAAAACCAATGCCATCGAGCATAGCAATCTCCATACTTATAACCTTACCTCCTGCCTATGGGCGAGAGATGCAAAGTGCCTACTCAATGACATTGGCCCATAAGGCCCGCCTATAGCGTAACCAACTGCAATAGATAATCATTAAAATTGCTTTCCACCTGCCTGTCCTTCTTCTTTTTCGAGGCCTGCAACTCAGCTTGTGATACTCTTTCTTTTGGCCCAAACATTGCCCAAAATAATGCCCTTAATTTGATCGTATTCATTTATTTATATGTTTATGATGCAAAGTTATGGCACGATATTCATAAGTTTTTATTTATATTTGTAATACAAAACATAAATCTTATTTATGAATTACACATTAAATCAGCTACAGATATTCCTAAAAATATCTCAAACAGAAAGCATCACTAAAGCCGCGGAAGAACTCCACTTGACGCAACCTGCGGTATCCATCCAACTCAAAAACTTTCAGGATCAGTTTGATATCGCACTCACCGAACATATTGGACGCAAGATTTATATCACCGAATTTGGCAAACAAATCGCCAAAGCAGCTGAAAACATCATCAAAGAAGTGCATACCATCAACTACCAAACTGCAGCATTTAAAGGATTGCTCACCGGCAAGCTCAAGATCTCTGTGGTATCTACAGGTAAGTATGTGATGCCTTATTTCTTAACAGATTTCCTCGCCAACAATCCCCATGTTGAGCTTGTCATGGACGTGACCAACAAAACCAAAGTCATCAAAAGCCTAGAAAAAAATGAAGTAGATTTTGCCTTGGTATCCATTCTACCACAAAATCTTTCCTTGGAGAAAATAGATTTGCTTGAAAACAAGCTGTACTTGGTCGGTTCGGCATTAAAAGAAATCCCCTCTACCAATGACATCAAAGACCTCTTGGAACAGCTACCCCTGATCTACAGGGAAAGTGGCTCAGGCACTAGGGTGACCATGGAACAATTCATGGGTAGACACCAGCTCAATGCACGCAAAACCATGGAATTGACCTCAAACGAAGCCGTAAAACAAGCCGTAATGGCAGGTTTAGGTTTTTCCATCATGCCCCTCATTGGCATTCGCGACGAGCTTGCTTTTGGCAAGTTAAAAATCATACCCATCAAAGGGCTTCCTTTAAAAACAACGTGGCAAATCGCCTGGCTGAAAAACAAAAAAATCTCACCGGTATTTGCAGCCTATCTCGACTATTTAGATCAACACAAGGAATCGATCATCTCCCAATATTTCAACCCCGAAATTCCGCTGTAAGGCTTTACAACAGTTCCGACTTAATGAATAAAACCATAGCCAACGGCCTTATAGTTAAGCGTTTTCATCCCCATTGCCTTTGAAGGCCATGGGGTTATTTAAGAATTCAGTGCATACCATGGACAACCAAGAAGTGGGCCTGTCAAGCTTTAGCATGATTGAATGTGAATAGCCGCAGAGCCTGACACGTATTCAGCCTGTTGCAACCTACGAACATGAATTATCCAAGGTGCCCACGACCCCCAAACGGGTTGCTGTAGTTGCTACAGGTCAAAACATTAAACAAATGCACTTTTCACAACAATTTCCCCTTGCTGTTTGACATGGTAGCGAGGCGCATAGAACAGCAAGATATTGGTGGGTTTCCAACTCAGACTCCTGCCATCAAGCTAGTTTCTGCCTTCCACTGTTCTAAAACGATTGTATAAAATCCGAAACGAAGTCTTCCGTCAGGTAGGAACAGGACCTCCATTCATTAGCCAGTCTGTAGCCCACTTCGGGAAGTCAGTCTACGGTTGGATTACAAATTACAAATCAACACTGAAGATTTTTGACAGACCTTTTGAGTACAACTTCAACTATATTTTTCATAGAATATATAATTGTAACCATTTTGCTATCAGTTTGTATATACCTCAAAAACACCCCAAAAGAACATGCTTAAGATGGTCTTAAAGCAAATAAATGAACCAGAAATTTATCCATTTCGCCTATAAACATGTCCAAATGATGAGACATATTGTTACACAAGTACAGTTCACAATGTATTTTACATTATTCATTATCATTATGTTATTTTTTTCCGGTATAGCTACAGCACAGGATCCCAATCTTCACATTTACTTATGTTTTGGCCAGTCCAACATGGAAGGTGTTGGTACTGTAGAAGCCCAAGACCAGACTACCGACAGCCGTGTGAAGGTAATGGGGGGCATGACCTGCTCCAACTTGGAGTGTACATACGGCAATTGGTATACGGCCTCGCCTCCTTTGAACAGGTGCTATAGTGGTTTAGGTATTGCTGATTATTTTGGCAAGACCGTGGTAGATAGTATGCCATCTAATATCACCATAGGTCTGGTACCTGGTTCAGTGGCGGGATATGATATCGCATTTTTTCAGAGGAGTGCCCCTCTGGGAAAGGCAGCAAATGCGGGGGGAACAGATGCGTATATCCCAACACAGTGCACTGGTGGGTATGCTTGGCTATTGGATATGGCCCCAAAAACACAAGCTGTGGGTGTTATCAAAGGCATAATCTTTCATCAAAGCGAAACCAATACCTCAGACCCAAATTGGAAATACAAAGGAAAGGAAATAGTCAATGATTTGCGAACTGATCTAGCAATAGGCTATATCCCAATTTTGGCTGGTGAAATGTTGTATAATGGCCGTACTGGATCAGCCACTGTATCTGTTCCCTTATCAACCGCTACCCACCTCAATAATATGTGCTCGAATAAGTTGCTGGTATCCCCCAATCCCGTCCAAGAGCCTGACGTTGAAAAGTGTTGAGGCCAAAGAGATCTCCATGAAGGAGTTCCCTATGGGTGTTTACTGGCTGCACGTAGGAAACCCTATCATGAAAATCAAAAAGAATCGAATAAGTAAATTAATATCAATAGATTATGATGTATTTTAAACAGTTTTGTAAATTCCATTTTCTTGTGATCACACTGTTTGCGCTACCATTGATGTCCCAGGACAAATACGTTTTCAAAAACGTAAAAATTGGCGGAGGTGGTTTTGTAACTGGTGTTGTGTTCAACGAGACCCAAAAAGATTTGTTTTATACCCGAACAGATGTGGGCGGTGCATATCGTTTTGACAAGCCAAGTCAAAAATGGATCCAACTTCTTGAAGGAATAGGGAGGGGAGAAACCTACCTAAGAGATGTTGAGAGCATAGCAACTGACCCACTCGACACCAACAGGCTATACATTGCCGCAGGTGAATGGGACTACACCCGTATTCTTAGGTCATTGGATAAGGGCCAATCCTTTACCTACATAACCCCTCCGTTCAAAATGTCGGGAAATGGCAGTGGACGAGGCAAGGGAGAACGCTTGATAATAGACCCAAATCTCAACAATACGCTTTATTACGGAACTCGATACGATGGTTTGTACAAGAGCACGGACTATGCAAGCAATTGGTCCAAAGTGACAAGTTTGCCTATAGTAGGCACAGATGATGGTGTTGGAATTGTATTCATAGTACTTGATACCAGAAATACAACCAAAGGCACTGCGACTAAAACCATGTATGTGGGTGTGTCAAGAAAAACGGACAACCTTTACAAGACTACCGATGGAGGTGCTACTTGGCAAGTGGTAAATGGTACCCCTTCGGGACAACAACCACACAATGCTGGAATAGATGCGAACGGGATATTATATGTGAGTTTTTGTGACGAGGCAGGACCCAATGGTATATCCTCAGGGGCTGTGTGGAAATACAATACCGCCACCGCCGTATGGACAAACATAACACCTCCGACCGGACAGGGCGGTTTTGGAGGCTTGGCTGTTGATAAAAACAAGGCAGGGACTGTTATGGTTGCCACCATAAACCGTTGGTGGCCTGGCGATCAAGTATATAGATCAATCAATGGCGGAACAACTTGGGGAAATGTGGATGACAACTCTGTGAGGGACGCTTCCATAGCACCTTATGTATACGGTGGTAACCTTAATGTTAAACCTGGAGCTGGCAACTGGATCGACAATATGATCATAGACCCACATAACTCTAACAGGGTTATGTATGTAACGGGTGCGGGGATCTGGGCCTCCAATGACCTGACCAACCATGAAGCGGGCAAGACCACACATTGGAGCTTCTTTGTAGAAGGCATAGAAGAAATGGGTGCCTATGACATGATCAGTCCAGCAACGGGAGCTAACCTGCTTACTTCTTTTGGCGACATTGGTGGATTTAGGCACGACAACCTTGCGCTTTCGCCACCTGAAGGCTTTTTTAATCCTCCGGGTTGGGGAACCAATACCTCTATTGACTTTGCTCAAAATAATCCAAATCTTGTTTTTAGAACCTACATATCTCAGACCAACGGAGCCTATTCAACAGATAATGGTAAAACATGGACACCGTTTGCATCATCAGCTATGGGCTCTGGACAACACACTGATGACATAACTGTCTCTGCTAATGGCACAAATTTATTGTGGGGGATGGACGATTTCCCGCCATCTTATTCAACCAACAATGGGGCCACATGGACACCTTCTGCGGGTGTTCCGCAGTCATATTGGTACTCAATAATATCAGACAGGATAAACAATAACAAATTTTACCTTTATCATAGCCAGACGGGTTATGTATATGTTTCTACCAATGGGGGAGCCAATTTTTCGAAGGCAGGCTTCGCGCAATCGTGGGGAGGACAAGTCATAGCCAATCCTTGGCAAGAAGGAGACATCTTTGTCCCTGCTTGGGATGGGCTGTATCATTCTACCAATTCTGGTCAAAGTTTTGTGAAAATTGCGAATGTAGATGAAGCTTCATCTATTACCTTTGGGAAAACCGCTCCTGGAAAATCCTACCCAACCTTATTTTTGATGGGGCGTGTCAATAATGTTTGGGGCTTTTATCGTTCTATTGATGCAGGAGCTACATGGCTAAGAACAAATACCAATGCCAATCAATACGGTTATGATGCTTTCATTGTGGGGGATGAGAGAACATTCGGGCGTTTTTACATAAGTACCCACTGTATGGGCGTAGCTTACGGAGAAATAGACAATAGCACTTGCACTACACCAGCTACTCCAGTTGTTTCTTCGAATACATTGTCCTATTGTCAAAATGCAACATCCATAGCACTGGCAGCTACAGGAACCTCGTTGAGATGGTATACTGAACCTACCGGAGGCACAGCAAGTACTGTAGCTATAGTGCCCAATACCTCCACGCTAGGTTCTACCACATATTACGTATCACAAGTATCCGCTGATGGCAACTGCGAGAGTGCCAGGGCAAACATTACTGTAACAGTTACTATATGTGATTGCAGTGGTGCAGCCAATGGTACCGCAACCTTGGACAATTGTGACCGTTGCGTTGGAGGTACCACAGGCAAAACAGCATGTGTTGCTTATTCCGAAATAGAAACAGATGCATGTAGTTTTGATGGAGTGGTGGAAAGCACCAACCCAGGTTTCAAAGGCACAGGTTACATTAACGTACCCAATGCCCTCGGCTCCAAAATTAGTTTCAATGTGAACGCAACAGTTGCCGGAACATACACCTTGAGTTTCCGTTATGCCAGCGGTGGCACTGCCGACCGGCAGGCAACAGTACAGCTAAACGGAATCGCTTTAGCGAACACACAGAGCTTTTCCCCCACAGGATCTTTCGCTGTGTATAAGACATTGGATATAACCTTGCCTTTAAAATCAGGAACGAACACAATCCAGCTGACCGCCACCACCACCGAGGGATTGGCAAACATTGATCAGGTAGGGTATGTATCAGCCGGGTTATCAAAAGGGAATTGTTTAATCACTATTGTGGAAGACTTTGATTTGAACCAAGAAGTTTACATTTACCCAAATCCAAGCAAGGCTAACTTTCATGTAGTCAACGCAAACACAAGCGCCGTCCAAGTAATGGATATGAAGGGCAAAATACTTGAAGAGCATAAAAATGCTTCACACATAGTCTTTGGTGAAAACTTGACACTCGGTATATACTTTATCAAAATCGACAACAAGGTATACAAAGCAGTTAAGGAATGATTGGTAACATTACATCATAAGTTTATACGTTTGTTACAGCCATATTAATTAGGTTAGGTTGTGTTAGATGGATCAGGAATAGGCTTTGCCTCTCTCCTGATTTTTTTTCCCAACTACTCATAAATCCTATCTGGAAAAGTATTTGGATGGAGTAGACCATGAGAAAAGCCCTGAGAGGGCGACATGATTATAGAAAGTAACCGTTTAGCCAGCTAGAGCCTACCTTTGGGCTTGGTCTCCTTTGAGGTTTTATAATCCCAGATTAAGTATTAGACTTTGTAGCGAGACGAAATGATAGGAAAAAGTCATGA
>CAMFLX010000214.1 GCA_945957555.1 uncultured Cytophagales bacterium | reverse complement strand
GAAGAGTATTGTACACTGGAATTTTCATATCGAAACGGACTGAATTAATAGCGATCATAACGTTAATTTAGTATTGCAAAATACAGAATTAAACTTGACTAATACAAATATTCCCAGTTCTACTTCTTCTCCAAAAAGCAGAGATAAGGTAAAATCTACGCAATCGTTTGTTTATGACTATTAACTACTTACAAGAACAAAGGTTTATTGAATCAATCTAAATATTATAAAAAAAAGTAAGGCATATCTTAAAAAAGTACAAAAAAAACCTACAATCTATTGTTTAAATACTGGTACCAAATGATTTTGAACCATTCGGTATATCTCTGTGGGTTTGTAGCCATGTCATTCGTGATGTACTCCGGACTAAAAAAATCCACCTCTGCTACCTCCGATATGTTAAAGACAGGAATATCTTCATAAGTACCTACAAATACATGATCCAGCTCATGTTCAAACAAACCGTTGTCAAAAGCTACTTTGTAAATAAAGTTAAAAGAATATTTTAAGTCACAATCAAAGCCCATCTCCTCGTTTAATCTTCTATGGGCTGCGGCTTCCAGTGTCTCAGTTAATCTGGGATGACTACAACAGGTATTGGTCCATAATCCAGGAGAATGATATTTATTCATGGCCCTTCTCTGGAGTAAAACCTCACCCTTTTTATTAGTAACCAATACAGAAAAAGCACGATGTAAAACACCTTTTTGATGCGCCTCAAGTTTTTCCATAACTCCGATAACTTCATCTTGCTCATTTACGAGAATCACTTCTTCCATTTTAGCTTTATTTAATTTGTGAGATCATCTCCAATACGCTTAAGCGTTTAAATATGACCGAAATCCAAACACCAAATCCACGATGATTGTTTTGGCACTTAAAACCAGGACATCAGGAATTCAACCAAAGCCCTATACATGCCAACCGCCAATAACTAAAGTCGAAATTTGATTTTCCTTCCAACATCGCATCAATAGCACTCATAGCTTTGGGCTTATTAAATAACTCAGGAAGACTTTGTATAGCTTTTTCAGAGCTACTGTACAACCAATCCTTCCCTTGCCCTTTAAGCCACACCTCTTCCGGTGTTACAAAACCCATTTTATCCTTCCTTTCATAGATTTTCTGGGGAAAAACTGGGCGCATGGCCTCTCTCAAAATATACTTTCTAGTACCACGAGGAAATACCAAATGCTCAGGAAGGCTCATAGTAAACTCTACAAATCTATAATCCATAAAAGGAACCCTCGATTCTATAGACCATGCCATAGAATTGCGATCCTCGTATCTTAGCAATACTGGCAATGAGGAATAAAGCGTTTGCTCCGCAAGCGTATCTTGCAGCTTGAGAGGCAGAGGCAACTTAAAATAATCAGTTTCACGTTCATTGATCCACGAAATCGGCTTGGTAAGGCCCGCTCCTTTCAAGTGCGAAGGCATAATACCCTTCAAAAATGGATAAGTGCGCAAGGTCGCTCCCAAAACTTGACTCTTGGGGTTTATCCCTGTAAGTTTCTTGTAACTATTAATTTCAGAATACAGTGTTCCAAATTTCAGAGAACGCATAAGACCCGCATACAATGGCAGTTCATTACCATTATATCCTGCAAGTTGTTCATCAGAACCTTGGCCATCTAGCATCACCTTCAGCCCCGCCTGAGCTGCACCTTTGAATACAGCCCATTGGCTGTATTGACTAGTCGAGCCAAAAGGTTCGTCCATATGCCACATGAGCTTACCCAACTCTTCCTGCAGATTCTCAAACGAAGGAAACACTTGATGCGCCACAGCATGTGTCTGATCAATCACTGCCTTCGCATACTCCCATTCGTCATATTTCTTGTTATCAAAACATGCCGTAATAGTTTTGATCCCATTGTGGTTAGGCTCCTTTGCCAAAACCTCTGCCATGGTACACACTATGGCAGAAGAATCTAAACCACCCGACAAACAAGAACCTACCGTTACATCAGATCTAAGACGCAGTTTCACACTATCGTAAAACAAAGTCCTGAACTGCTCAATAGCCTCTTTGTCAGAGCCTTCCCATCTTTTGTCCAAAGGCAAACGATACCAGCGCTTTATCTCTGGCTTTCCAGCCTTTGCTAAGGAATATATCAACATCTCGCCTCCACGAATCTGTTGAATATTTTCATAAAAAGTATGGGCGTCGTAATCAAGCCTTCCAAAGGCCAAATATTGGTATGCGATTTCCTTATTGATAGAATTATCAAAACTAGGAATACCCTTAAACTGCTTGGGTTCAGAAGCAATGCCGACATAGTGTCCATCAGCATACCAGTAAACTGGTTTTACACCAAATCGATCCCGCACCGCAAATACTTCTTGTGTTCGTGGATCAAATATGACAAATGCAAACATACCATTAAAACGATGAACACATTCTCTGCCCCATTGCGCCCAAGCCACTAATATGACCTCTGTATCTGAGTGCGAATAAAAGTGATGACCTAATTGTTGAAGCTCTTGGCGTATTTCTTTATAATTATAAACTTCTCCATTAAATGTAATCGTTAATCCGGTGACATCATGCACCATAGGTTGGTGGCCACCTGGCGACAAATCAATGATCGAAAGCCTTCTATGGCCAAATCCAACTTTCCATGGCAGCGCTTGAGGTAAAATACTGATCTGCTTTGCTTGCAAAGTGGAGTTATCGGTATCAGGACCGGCATAAACCTGACCAGACTTTTTTGTTCCAGACCACACATAAAATCCAACATCGTCAGGTCCGCGATGTTTAATGATCTGCGTACCATCGAAGAGTACCTTTGTAGATTCAGCGTTTTGAACGTTTATTAAAGCAAATATTCCACACATCTAGTCTTTCCTTATTTTGAAATATATTTTTTAAATACAGCAGCATTCCTATTACCTACTATTTGTGCTATTAAGGTCAAAATCACTCCGCCTTTTATTTTATAATCCGGATACAGTTCTTGATTTAGTTTATAAAAATCATTTGCAAGCCCACGATCACTATCGTAATACTCCACAAATCTATAAAAACAATATCCCCCTAAAGCTTGCTTGTTTTTATGACTCAAAAGTCCTTTGATTTCCAACGTTTCGACAAATTCATTACGAAGTTGATATATTGCCCTCATTTTAGCAATATCTGTCTTATCGACCCTGCCCACACGACCGTAGTCATGTTCTCTCACTAAGCTATTAGGCATTGGAACGCTTTGGATTTTAAGGCCATGAACCAACAATCTGAACAATAGATCTACATCCTGATTTATGACCAAAAGCTCATTGTAACCATTAACTTCTTTCAATTTTTCTTTTCTAAACACCAATGACGATGGATGCAAATACCAACCCTCAAGAAGATTTGAAAGATGAATCAACGAGTCTAAAGAGTCCAATAACGGATAAGGTTTAAAGGCCGGCCTTATCCTACCCAAGTCAAAGCCCCCCATGCCCTCAAATGTAAGCCATGGCCCATAACTTGCGCCCAAACTTTGATCTTCATACAAAACCGACAATCTTTCAAGATAAAACCCACTCTCTACTAAATCATCAGAATCTAAAAAATGAACATACTCACTTTGAGCTATAGACAACCCGAAGTTTCTGGCACTGGGTGCCCCCTTCTTAGGGTTTCTATATAATTTCACCCAAGGATATTCTTGTTGCACATAGCCATAAGCACCATCAGTAGAACCATCATCTACCACTATAACTTCCAAAGAAACATCTTTATGGTGTTCCGCACGTAAAGAATCTAAGGTATAACCAATTAGGCCCTTCCGATTAAACAGCGGTATGATTACTGATACGTCCATAACTTTTAAACGTGACATAATTGTTTAAATAGGTTAAACATCAGCTTTGCATTCTCATCGAAATCTCCCAGATTTATCATCCGAGCGCGGGCTTCCCCCCCCATTTGACTCCTTTCTAGTTCTGTCATATCAAAAAATTTATTCAAGCCCCTTACAACTTCATCTTTGGAATAAGGCTGGATCAGAATCCCATTTTCTTCAGAAATAACTTCGGAATGGCCTCCTACATCGGTCGTAATCACTACCTTACAAGAAGCCATTGCTTCCAAAACCGAATTTGAAAGGCCCTCATTGTAACTTGGCAATATAAAGGCATCAGAAATTTGTAGAATTTTATTAATATCAACATGGGGCATTCCAGCAAACTTAATACACACATCATTCAAGCCCCGTTTTTGTATTTCTTCATCCAATACATATCCATTATCATCTCTTGAACTAACACATATTAATTTCCATTGGCCTAAATTGGGCTTTAGCTCAACAAGCGCATCAAGTAGCTCATTCCAACCTTTCAAGTATGTCCCCGTAGCAATGCAACATATATATGAGAATCGCTTTTCTAACTCAAATTCTCTGTATAACGAATCTACCCTCACAATAGGCTTAAACGTATGGTAGTCTACACCATGATAAACAGTATAAACAGGTCTTTTTTCATCTTCATTCATCCACTTTTGCGTGTCCAAAGCAAGTCTTTTACTATTCGCAACTAATAAATCTGCATTTCTAATAACAGACAACAGGTTGTTTCTCAAATCCATATCCTTTTCCGGCCAAGCATGTACATCATCACCAAGCACAAAACTCACATGAGGAATATTTAATTTATTCTTAACAAATATCCCACTAAAGCCTTCTGTACAAATAAAATGACTGAAAATCAAATCAGCATCGCATAATTCTTTTCTGGAATAACAATACCTCGCAATTGCCTTACCCATCATTTCCCAATAATTGGTATTAGGAAAAATACGGCTTGGCATTTTCATAAAAACTTTTGGATGGTGAATTTTAACTCCATCAAGATCGTCATACATATTTTGATTAGCCCTATACCCTGTGTCCCAATAAACATGCATTTTATGCATTCCAAACGGTGGATACCAATTTACAGGCATCATAACGTGACATTCACATCCTATTTTTTGCAATGACTTCAATAATTGGTGTGAAAAAATCCCTTTACTAGGATTTTCTTTAGTCGGATAACAGGTCGCAATTACAATTATCTTGAATTTAGTTTTTGCCATAACACTATTGTTCATAATCCATTTCAAATAAAAAGGAGCCTATAATTTATTAAATCAATATTCTTTCTTACCGAATACAACCTTTAATACATTATTTCTTGTGACCCTTGAGGCAATTTTAAAATAAGACTTTACATACCCTTTACTTATCAGTCCTAATAAAGCAATATGTGTACTCCCAAGTCCAAATTTATTGATGGAATTATTGGTGTAATAACTCATCACATTATACATCAAATGCTTCTCCAGCCTCAACTTTTCACTTTTCAAAAAGCGGGGATCATGGCTTACCACTTTCAAAATATTGTTATTCTGTGTAATGTAATGTTTGAGAGGTTTAAAACCCATCAACGATTCTGAACGCACACGGTATCTTGTTAATAATGAATCATCATAGGCCCATTGTGTTTTCTTTGACAAACACAACCAACAATAGTAATCCTCAATCCCGAATAAAGCAGTATGAAACTTATTCAATTCTAGTAACAACTGTTTATGAACTGTAACCGAGGAGGTACAAATATTGTTAAAATCCAAAAGATTTGGCAACTTATTGTGTGCACCAACTATATCTTTTAAAACAACATTTTGTATTACCGCACCATCTGAATCATCAAACTCAGTGACAGCATGATGAAAAGCTTTAATTTCAGGATATTGCTCTATCATATCATATACCCTAGCTAGTTTTTCAGGATGGAACAAATCATCGCTGTCCAAAAAGCAAATCCATTCCCCATTAGCCATATCCACCCCCTGATTTCGACAACCAGAAACACCTTTAGGGTATTTTTGGCAATCTCGAACTATACATAAACCTCTTAGGTTTTTATTTGAAAAATATTGATGCGCTATTTGAAATGACTGATCAGAACTTTGATCGTCTACCAAAACAACTTCAAAATCAACGAATGATTGCTTATAAATTGACTCCAAAGTCTGCTCTATATAAACTTCAGAATTATAACAGGGAATAACTACCGAAAAAAAGGGTTTACTCATTTTTAATTTTATTCCTACATAAATTAACAGCTTCCAAGGTCTTCTCCAAATACTGATGTTGCCACTTTTGATCAGGCTCTAAATAATTTCCTTCCGCCCACTCATTCCACGATTTCACAAATACCAATTGCTTGTCTTTTGCCTGATGTTCCACGGTCTTCATGCCTTGTAAAAGATGATTTTTCCACAGTTCTGGTGTAGAGTTTTTAAAGATCAGGCTTTTATTGCCTGCTCGAGCCGAATTGTCCCAATCTGGCATTAAGCATGGATAACAATCGAAATCATACTTCTCTTTTGATATCAAATACTTAACCGCTTCCTCATACTCAAAAGTTAAAGGCTTATCTCTCTTTTCAATATTCCATTCAAACACAGGCTTGGTTACCAGTTTCAATTTCCTTAAGAGCCTTTCATATATTGAGAGCTTAATTGGAGGTAGCGCTTTACCGTATCTTGCTTCAAAAAAACTGGGATCTATTACGGCATCTATACCGTTCTCAATCGGATTCCAAGATCTTTCCCACCTAGAAGCCACCAAATACAAGCCTTTCAGTCCTGCCTTTTGCGCCTGTTCTCGAAAAGTCTCGGTAAATTCTTTCAAGTTTGGTATATTCTGAGCAATATAAAGGACAAAAAGAGGTTTACCATCTATCTTTATATATCTGTCATCTTCAAAAAATGGAAGCAAATAATTAAAATGATCAATGTAATCCTGCAACCCTGGATAGGTTTGCTCTATAAGCGTGGCACCGCTTTTGCCAAACCATATCCCTTTCCAAGTTTCATTGGCCCAACAAAAACAAAAAGGAAAGTCTGGTTTCTTAGATTTCAGAACTTCTTGTATGGGTCTATCGAGCAAACGTTTGCCATTACCAAACCAATAGTGATAATAACAAAAACCATATATACCATATTTTTGGGCCAATTCTGCTTGCTGTACCCTAATGTCTTCAAGCCTAAGATCATAATATCCTAGATCTCTCGGCAAGCGAGGTTGGTAATGTCCCTCAAACAAAGGTTTTGCCTTTGCTACATTAGTCCATTCTGTAAATCCTTTGCCCCACCACTCATCATTTTCGGGAATTGGATGGTATTGGGGAAGATAGTAGGCAATTAATTTCATCAATTATGTTTTGTATTCTCAATTGTAAAATTAGTACTACTTTTTGTTAATTTAACAAAAACACTCATTTTAGATCGAAAAAATATAAAATCATTCAATTTGGAACATAGGAAAGCTTATTTAAAACAAATCAGCCCAAAATATCAAAATACTTTGGGCTGATCTACACAAATCAAACTCTATTGCCTAAAATTTACAATTCTACAGGTACTGGATTGCCCAACACCTTACTCATCCAGCTATCTGGCAAGTTTTTAAGTGCATTTTTAAGTTCATTATCCCAATAAGATGAAATTGTGTTCATATCTTCTTTTTCGTATCTATGTTCTCTTATATTGAAAGAATTGTTTTCATAAAGTAATACATCTATTGGAAAATCTACGTCATTAGCACTTACCCTTGTTGAATCAAATGACAGGAAAGCCGCTTTTAACGCTTCCTTAAAGGATGTTTCGTGATTCAATGTCCTATTTAATATAGGTTTTCCATAGCCAGAATTCCCAATAATTACAAAAGGAGATCCTAGAGACACTTCGATCCAATTCCCTTCAGGATACAATAAAAATATCTTAGGCTCTTCGTCATCCTTAAATTGCCCACCCACAATAGTATGTAAATTGAAAGCCAATCCTGAATATGCCAAGGATTCGCGGTCTTCTTTTGCAACTCTTCTTAGTTGATCACCAAATGCATTAACAGCCTTATACAATTTATTGAATTGCTGCGCTTCGCCTTCCATGAGTTCTTTAAAGTAAGTAAGTGCCTTATCTCTCACCGATCTTAAGCCACTCGTCATAAGAAACAGAGAGTGGCCAGTTCCTTGATGAATATATACTTTTTTTGCAGTGGTAGTTTCTGTTCCTGATGTGATACGCGTATCTGCAATAGCGAGTAACCCTGTTTTAAGTTTGATTCCGACACAATAAGTCATGCAACAATAATTTTTACAAATATAATGCTATTGTTGATTTTGTCTTACCGAGACTTCGTATTTTGTTTTATTTTCACCGTTGGTAAACAATATACCTTTGATCGGACTACAGTCATTATAATCAGCACCATGGGCCACTTTTACGTAATTCTCATCTGCAAGCACGTCATTAGTTGGATCAAAACCAATCCACCCCACAGTAGGTATGTGAGCTTCTGCCCAAGCATGCATCATACTCGTACCAGTATAGTTGGTGTCTTGATTTAAATAGCCACTCACATATCTTGCTGGAATTTTATTGGCACGACACAAAGCAATGAACAGATGTACATAATCTTGGCAAACCCCTTTTTTGATCTTAAAAAAATCTAATGCAGAACTCTTTACATCCGTGACTCCCTTTTCATAGACAAAACCCTTGTTCAAGGCTGCATTCAACCGCATCAAAAACTCGAAAACACCTTCGTTTTGCTCCCAAACAATAAATTCATTGGCAAGGTTATTGGGCAAAGTTGTGTATTTAGTATATTTAAGAAATGTATGGTTTTCAATATAGAAATCTAAGCTTTCCATAACCTTATCAC
>CAMFLX010000213.1 GCA_945957555.1 uncultured Cytophagales bacterium | reverse complement strand
ATAATGAAAATGTATTTGAACTGATATTGTTAAATTAAAATACTCATAAACAAAAGGATATAAGCAATACATGTTTTTCCTTATCCCGAATTGAGGTTACATTAGCATCATTTTAAAAATCATTCCTACAAATGACTCAACAAGACTACAAACACCACATTCGTTACTACGCACCTCATCATTTTGTATTTTATCCACTTGCATCTATAGGTTTGGGTTATTGCATGTATGCCGCCTGCACCTATGGTGAACATTCGGCGCCTTGGTATGCGCTTGGTGGTATATTCTTTTTGTTACTAGCCTTAGCCTTTATGCTCAGGCAACACTATGCTCTTATCTTGCAAAACAGAATCATCAAACTAGAGATGCGTTTTCGGTATCATATCCTCACACATAGACGGTTCGAGACCGTAGAAAAACAACTTTCAGACAAACAGATTTATGCGTTGCGTTTTGCTTCTGATAATGAATTAGTGGCACTGGTACAACGCGCCATCACGGAAAAGCTGCCACCAGATCTCATCAAACAGGCCATCAAAGACTGGCAAGAAGATGATATGAGGGTATAAGTGTTTAGAAGAGATACCACTTCGATCTCAATCGCTCTCGTTTGCAAACAAAATTGGCCGAAAGGGCGATTTTACTGGCCATAAAACAAAAGGGCTCCAGAATTTTCTTTAAGGCTTTAGGCATGTAGAGAGCGAGGGATTCGAACCCTCAAGCTCTAAAAACAAAAAAGGCTTCTGAATTTCTTCAGAAGCCTTTGACCTTGTAGAGTGGAAGCTATTATTATCGAACCACCTATTGAGTGATTTGGCACTTTTAAGAAGGTTATAGGTATGGCCAATGTTTAAACAGTACATCATACCTCCCTATAAAAAATATTTGCTAACATTATTGAAGATTCGTGAAATAATGACAATATTTAAGTCGTTTTATACAGTCAAGAAACCAAATCAATATAAGTAAAAAGGCTCAACATATCTCAGTCGAGATTGATAAACTAACCAACCCCATAGAAAATGCTACCACTGGTGACAGTTTCAACACGCTAGTTGTAATCCTTGAAAATAAAGATCTAAAAACGGTTGCCAAATCAAAGGGATGGCTGTTTGATTGGAAATCAGAATTCCAAAAACATGATCGCGATGTATACAAACTAACCATCGACAATAACATTGGTATAGTGCAGGGACTGATCAGCATTACTGAAAAAACCGACCACATCTATATCAACTTGGTTGAGAGCGCACCTTTTAACATTGGCAAAAACAAGGTATATTTGGGTGTGCCTGGTAATCTCTTTGCATTCTCCTGTAGACTATCTTTTCATCGTGGCTTTGAAGGGTATGTCTCTTTCACATCCAAGAGTAATTTGGTAAAACACTACGAAGAAACCTTGGGCGCAAAAGTAATTGGGGGAAACTTAATGGTCATAAACAGCGTTAATGCATCAAAACTGATGAACAAGTATTTCAATAATAAATAGTATGGCTACCGTTAAACAAAAAGTCGAAATTGATCTCTATGTAGATCCAAAGCCTTTGACAAAAGAGGAGATTAAATCGATTAGCGATTTTATCAAGTCCGATAAGAAAAAACTCTCTAGCCAAAAGAGGCAACGATCTTGATCGGTTTTGATGATTTAGATCAGTAAAAGCCGAATTTTAAAAGCTAAAATAGCTTTCATTATTAAACCCTTCCATATCATAAAGCCTTTTTTCGCTTCAGAATAATCATGCCTTCCCTTGTCGTGAATCATATTCAAGTCCCTTTCAACTTGAACTAGTTTAGTTCAAAGCACCATTTTATCCTTTTCAAGATGCCAGATATAGGTTGCCTCATCGGTATCCAGTGTCTCAAGAACTATATGACATTGTTCTTTCCCTGCAAGTAGGAATACGAATTAAATTAGCCCAAACTGTAGAGTTCAGACGCAGCCACTCCTTATACCCACAAATGAATGAAGAACTTGTCCCGATTTTCTTAGGAGAGCCTCCCTCTTGGATTTCCATAAAATCTTTCACGACTTTCAAAAGGACATAAAACAAAAAAGGCTTCTGAATTTCTTCAGAAGCCTTTGACCTTGTAGTGCTACGGGGAATCGAACCCCGGTTACCAGGATGAAAACCTGATGTCCTAACCCCTAGACGATAGCACCGTTTGTTTTGGGATTGCAAAGGTAAAAATATTTTTTTCAAGTCCAAAAGCAGAGCGAAAAAAATATAAACTTTTTTTCAAGCTAAGGTGTGAGGACATTCCCTAAAACCATTCTAAATTCACTTAAACCCTCTTAGCCTGTTGGATTTACGATGTGTTTTTAGTTCCTTTGTGTACATGCGTTGGTTTGCTTTCATATTCAGTTTCTACATCATGGCCTTGGTGGTCATGCCCTGTAACGATGCTGTAACTTGTGACCAAAGCCAAGGAAATACTGAACAAACACAACAGGCACACGACCATAGTGACGACGAAGAGGATCATTGCTCACCATTCTGCACTTGTTCCTGCTGTGGAGTCACTGGCATCATCATCTCAGTACCCAACTTTCAAATTGTCTTTATAGAGTCCATTACCCCTACTTATATTACCCCTTACTATCAAAACTTCAATTCCGCATACTATTATTCATTTTGGCAACCCCCAAAACTCAGCTAAACTTTTACTTTCCTTTCATACACACATGTTGTTCTTTACTTCAAGAGCACTGTGACAGCAGTATGGGCTATTTCCATACATAAAAACTTATTTAATATATGTTAGACAGCATCATTCGATTTTCCATAAAGAATAAATTGATCATAGGCGTGCTCCTTTGTGCACTCATGATCTGGGGCGGTTGGTCCCTTACGCAGCTGCCCATAGACGCCGTGCCCGACATCACCAACAATCAGGTACAGGTGATCACCACAAGTCCCTCCTTAGCGGCGCAGGAGGTAGAAAGGCTCATCAGTTTCCCTGTAGAGCAAAGTTTGGCCAATATTCCAGGCATAGAGGAGATACGTTCCATTTCTAGATTCGGGCTCTCGGTAGTCACTGTGGTATTTACAGACGAAACAGACGTGTATTGGGCTAGGCAACAGGTAGGCGAACGCCTAAAGCTGGCTACGGAACAGATCCCCGCAGGTGTAGGCAGCCCTACCCTAGCGCCCTTGACCACAGGCTTGGGAGAAATCTACCAGTATGTGATCCACCCCAAAAAAGGCTACGAAAACAAGTACAGCGCCATGGAGCTCCGCACCATTCAAGACTGGATCGTACGTAGACAGCTCATCGGCACCAAGGGTGTGGCCGATGTGAGCAGCTTTGGAGGCTACGTAAAGCAATACGAAATTGCCATAGCCCCTGAAAAGCTGCGCAGTATGAACATCAGCCTTGGCGAAGTGTTTGCCGCATTGGAAAGCAACAACCAAAACACTGGCGGTGCTTATATTGAGAAACAACCCAATGCTTGGTTCATCCGCTCTGAAGGTTTAACCCAAAGCCTAGAGGATATAGAGCAAGTGGTGGTCAAAAAAACCAATGGCGGTACGCCTGTACTCATTCGCGATGTAGCTACGGTGCAATATGGCCACGCCATACGCTACGGTGCCATGACGCGTAACAACGAAGGCGAGGTGGTAGGTGCAATAGTGATGATGCTGAAGGGTGCCAACTCTAACGAGGTCATCAATAACGTGAAGGAACGAATTGCCCAAATAAAGAAGACGCTGCCTGAAGGCATAGAAATAGAAGCCTTTCTGGACAGAACCAAACTGGTGAACAACGCCATTAGCACAGTGGGTAAGAACCTGATCGAGGGAGCCTTGATCGTGGTATTTGTACTGGTACTCATGCTCGGCAACTTGCGAGCAGGTTTGGTAGTGGCCTTTATGATCCCGCTGGCTATGCTGTTTGCAGTGGCCATGATGCACCTATTTGGTGTGTCGGGCAACCTCATGTCATTAGGCGCCATAGACTTCGGCTTGATCGTAGACGGCGCGGTAATCATCGTCGAAGCCACACTACACCACATCATCGGGCGGCGCTACACCCACAAGCTCAGTCAGGAAGAGATGGACCATGAAGTATATGAGGCAGCCTCCAAGATCAGGAGCTCGGCAGCCTTTGGCGAAATCATCATCCTCATCGTTTATCTACCTATCTTGGCCTTGGTGGGTGTGGAAGGCAAGATGTTCAAGCCTATGGCACAAACGGTCTCCTTTGCCATACTGGGTGCCTTCATATTGTCATTGACCTACGTACCCATGATGTCGGCTTTGTTTTTGAGCAAACAAAATGAGCACAAAGAGAATATCTCAGACAAACTCATCGCATTCTTTCAAAGAGTATACCATCCGGTACGATCTTGGGCCTTGCGCCAAAAAAGCATAATAGCAGGTACAGCGCTACTGCTCTTTGCTGGCAGTGTCATCGTATTTTTAAACATGGGGGGCGAATTTATTCCTACGCTAGACGAAGGCGACTTTGCAGTAGAGACGCGTGTATTGACAGGAAGCTCTATGCAGCAGACGATCAATGCCTCGCTCAAAGCCAGTGAGATCCTCAAGCGCAAGTTTCCAGAAGTGATAGAGGTCATCGGCAAAATCGGCTCCAGCGAGATCCCAACCGATCCCATGCCCATAGAAGCCTGCGATTTGATGATCATTCTCAAAGACAAGAAGGAATGGGTGAGTGCTGAAACGCGCGATGAACTGGCCAACAAGATGCAAGAGGCGCTGGAGGAGATCCCAGGGGTGAGCTTTGGCTTTCAGCAACCCATACAGATGCGCTTCAATGAATTGATGACAGGTGCAAGACAAGATGTAGCGATTAAAATATATGGAGAAGACCTTGACCTGCTCACCGAACAGGCGGGTATCTTGGCCAAAAAGCTGGGGCCTATCAAAGGGGTGAAGGACCTGTATGTAGAAACGGTAAATGGACTCCCGCAGGTCGTGGTACAGTTTAAGAGAGACCGACTGGCCCTCTTTGGCCTCAATATCAAGGAAATGAATAGGGTGCTACAGACGGCATTTGCAGGCGAAGTTGCAGGTATGGTATATGAGGGTGAAAAACGCTACGAAATGGTCGTACGACTTGCCTCCTCAGACCGCCAAGACATAGAAGACGTGCGCAACTTGTACGTAACTACGGCTCAGGGACAACAGATTCCGCTGTCGCAAGTGGCAGACATTGAGTTTAAGGTAGGACCCAATCAAATCCAACGTGACGACGCCAAACGCCGTATCACAGTGGCCTTTAACGTGCGGGATCGGGACGTAGAAAGCATTGTACAAGAAATAAAAACCACGGTAGAGCCTAAAATGAAACTGCCTACTGGCTACTATCTCACCTACGGTGGTCAGTTTAAGAACCTCATGGAAGCCAAGGCACGCCTTAGTGTAGCAGTGCCCATAGCTTTGGTGCTCATATTCATCTTGCTGTACTTTACTTTCAACTCTATCAAACAAAGTTTCCTCATCTTTACCGCCATACCCCTATCGGCTATTGGCGGTGTGTTCATGCTTTGGCTGCGCGACATGCCTTTTAGTATTTCAGCAGGTATAGGCTTTATCGCACTCTTTGGGGTGGCGGTGCTCAACGGCATCGTACTGATTGGGGAGTTTAACAGACTTAAAAAAGAAGGTATGATAGATGTGTATGAAATCGTGCGCCAAGGCACTGAAATCCGTTTACGTCCCGTATTGATGACCGCCATGGTGGCTTCCTTAGGATTCTTACCGATGGCGCTCTCGCATGGTTCGGGTGCTGAAGTACAGAAGCCTTTGGCTACAGTGGTCATCGGCGGCTTGATCTCCGCCACCCTACTCACGCTCTTGGTTTTGCCAGTGTTGTATATTTTCTCAGAAGAAGGTTTCAAGAGCAGGATAAAAGCACCAACAAGTACCGCGATAGTGGGCGCCTTGCTGATCTTTGCAACTATGGTGAACACGCCCAATATGGTGGCACAGATGAACCCTAAGGTGTTAAAACTGGAGGAAGCCCTTCAGATGGCCCAAGGGCAAAACCAGGCCATCAAGTCGGCACAGTACCAGATAGACTATAATAAAGCACTCAAAGGTAGCGCTAGTGAATTGGGCAAAACCAATGCGACGCTGATGTATGGGCAGTTTAACAGCTACTATAACGACAACAACATCACCGTTACGCAGAGTATTCCCTTCCCTAGTACCATACATAGGCAAGCGCAATACTACAAGGCGACCACCAAGAGTGCGGAGTATAACCTGCAAAACACGCAAAACGAGCTCGACTACAAGGTGAAACAAACGTACTTCCTCTTACAAAACGCCAAGGCTCGTTGGGCCTTGCTCATGCGCCTCGACTCCCTAGCCATGCGCTTTGCTCGGGCAGCCGAACTGCGTTTGAAAACAGGAGAAAGCACCGTATTGGAAAAAGCCAGCGCCGAAAGTCAGCTGTTTGAGATACGTACACAGCTTGTGCAAAACGAAGGAGACATCCGTATTCACGAGCGTGAGTTGCAAACCCTGCTCAACAGCAAAGAATCGCTCACCTCTGGAGGTAATTTTTATGAGAAACGGGCACTCACACTCGCCCAAGACTCTGCCTCGGTAAGCAACAACCCTGCTTTGCAGTATTTCAGGCAACAGATCGCGGTAGCCCAATCGACCAAGGCCTTAGAGCAGGCTCGCCTCATGCCAGACCTCAACTTGGGTTATTTCAATCAGTCGCTGTATGGCTCACCGAACTACAAAGACCCCGCTGTGGTGGCGTCCAAAAGTACACGCTTCCAAGGAGTCACGGTAGGTGTTTCCATACCCGTATGGGCCAAACCCCAACTGGCGCGCATCAAAGCACAAGAAGCTTATACCCAAGCGGCACAGGCGCAGTATCAAGCATATCAGAAAAACTTGACTGGGGCCTATGCCAATGCCTTTGAGCAATATCTCAAGTACAAGTCGAGCTTGGAATACTACGAAAGCAGCGCCTTAGCAACTGCCAAACTCATAGAACAGAGCGCTTGGAAGAGTTATTCGGCAGGTAATATCGGTTACTTAGAGTTTTCCCAAAACCTGCAAAGAAGCATCAGCATTCAGCAAGGCCACTTGGACATGCTCAACCAATACAACCAGTCCATCCTGTACATAGAATACTTAGCAGGGCGTTCTTTACAAAATTGATCCATCAACCATAAAAACACAGAAAATGAAATACTCCATATATATCATCTGCACACTGATGGCACTGTTCAGCAGTTGCAAAGACAAAACTACCGCCAGCGAAGTCGCACACGACCACAACGAAGAGGAAATGATCGTAGAGCTGAGCGAAGCACAGTATAAAACTGCGGCCATAGCGCTAGACAAGGTAGCCATGAAAAACCTCAGCGCCAGCGTACAGGCGAGCGGTATGCTGGACATTCCCCCGCAGAATCTGGTATCGGTATCGGCTCTCATGGGTGGCTTTATCAAGTCTACAGACCTGCTCCAAGGCATGAAGGTGCGTAAGGGACAGGTCATTGCCAGCATACAGAATCCCGACTTTATCCAGATCCAGCAGGACTTCTTGGACAACCAGAGCAAGCTTAAGTTTGCCGAGCAAGAGTACAAACGCCAGGAAGAACTCGCCAAGGAAAACGTGGCTGCACAAAAGACCATGCAACAGAGCTTGGCCGAATACCAGAGCCTCAAGGCTACACACAGTGGCCTCTTGGAGAAACTCTCGATTCTGGGTATTACTCCAGCAAGCTTGGAGCAGGGTAATATCAGGAGCACGGTGAATATAGTAGCGCCGATCTCTGGCTATGTAACCACGGTGAATGTGAACATTGGCAAGTTTGTGAACCCGCAAGATGTGATCTGCGAGATCGTAGACCCTGAACACATGCACGTGGAGCTTACGGTATTTGAGAAAGACCTGAGCAAGATCAAAATAGGCCAAAAGATCCGCTTTGTATTGGTAAATGAGAGCAATAAGGAGCGTACCGCCAAGGTATATTTGATCAACCACAAGATCTCCGAAGACCGCACGGTGCGCATACACGCCCACATGGACAAGGAGGATGCATCTCTGATCCCCTTTATGTACCTCAAAGCCTATATAGAGACGGGCGCGCAAGCACTCACTGCCCTACCCGACGAGGCCATAGTTTCTTCAGGGGGTAAATATTATATATTTAAAGATGCCAAAGGACATGCAGAACCTGCGGGGGGCGACATCAAACACCACGAAGAGGCCTATAGCTTCCAAGCCATAGAAGTGGGTAAGGGGATTTCTCAAAACGGATACACGGAAGTAAGCCTACCCGAGGGCTTTGATCTCCAGAATACTGAAATCGTAACCAAAGGGGCCTACGCCTTGCTTTCAAAAATGAATAACTCGGAAGAAGAGGAACACGGGCACTAATTGATTCATAAAATCATAAGACACAAATAGAAGATCCCCCTGTTTGCAAACATCAAGCAGGGGGATCTTTTGTTTTAAATACCTAGGTTTACTTTACATTGTGATCTTGTCAAGTCCTATTCCTTGCTGCACATTGCATCTGACAAGCTGTTAGGCTTAATATTCCCGTAGGTATTGCATATAATCACTTCATTCGATCCAATATTCCCGAAGGTATTGCATATAATCACTCCATTTGATCCAATATTCCCGAAGGTATTGCATATAATCGCTCCATTCTATCCAATATTCCCGAAGGTATTGCATATAATCACTCCATTTGATCCAATATTCCC
>CAMFLX010000212.1 GCA_945957555.1 uncultured Cytophagales bacterium | reverse complement strand
CTATAAACCCATGTAATATCTAAGTTCTGGAGGCGCCGAACTTAATGGCTCCTTGGGCTCATCCCACTCTTTGTCACCACCTTTTTGTATCCACTCGATAAGTTCCTGGTTAAACTCTTGTCTAGTGACTAAATTGTATGTCCTGTCATCTTCATCTAACATGTCTTTTGCGTGAGAATCACCCACTTTCCATACACCTGCCTGGTCAGATCTCAGATTAGCGATACGATGCATTTCCAAAGAGCGCCCCCAACTAACTACCTTATAGTCACCTGTTAGGTTATTGGGTTCTTTGAAACCAAATTCATAGTCCAAACTATACAGCCCAATGGCTTTACAAATTTCTGGTATCCTTTGTGAATTACGCATACCCTTTGTATCAATGATGGTCTGTTTGATATTCACTATTGCATCACACAAGGTTCTAACAATGACATAATCGGCAGCACATTGATCCTTAAATTCTTGAGTCATGCCGCGACCATTTTCGGAATCCAAGGCAGTGTCTTTCCACACCTGTACCGAAGCCAGCAGGAGCCTCAGCTCTTTTTCAGTCTGCTTGAGCCGCTCACCAAATTTAGGTGGCAATACATCCCTGTGCCAACTTGTAGTCAACAATTCACTCGCATGTACCACACGTTCCTTCAGCATTTCTAATCTTAACGGATAGGGATCTGCAGGCCCTCGACGATCACTAATCAAATCTTTCAGAACACTATAATTACGCTCCCTAAATTCGCTTTCCTGCCAATACCTGCCTAGATTCGCCTTACGGTAGCAAAACCGTTTTTCTTTTCCACGACGTATATTCGATTCGTCATGATTCTCCCCCACCACATTGAGTACCCCTGCCGTGATCCCACGCAACTGTGCTACACTGGTATCGTTCTTGAGTTGTGCCGTAAATTGTTTAGAAAGATTTTGAAAATGTGCTGCCTGTTTGGTTTGAAGACTATTACCCATCAGTGCTTTCAGTTTCTGCTGCATTGATGCCTCAGGCCTATGATCCTCAATCTTCAAACCTTGCCTGATGTGAGCTTGGCCCTTAGAAACCACCCTATGAATAGGCTCTTTAGCTTGCAATACTTGTCTCTGCATTTGAGTTTTTTTTTAAAAACCTTATCTCAAGTGCATCGTCTTAGAGTTGCTAGGGTTCAGGCAACAATCGAGCGAAGCACTTCTATAAATATAATCAAACTATTTGAACAATCGGAGATCTAGTTCACATAAATTGCCGCAATGCTATGCTAAAGCCACAATATCAACTCAACATTGATCATCGTTTGTCTTCAGGCATGTTCATTTTTAGACTCGTATAGCTAGAATCCTAAGGCGAGTTCGATTCGCTTTAAACTAAGGATAGAAAGGGGCAAAGAATAAGGCAGCAGCGGCCTGGCCTGGACCAGCTTAAGGATGCGCAGTGAGGGGGCTTATTTCCCTTCCCAGTGCCTGAGTCTTTCGTGAAAAAACTGGTTCTGCTCTTTGAGAAACTGGTTTTGTTCTTCGAGGAGTTTGATCTGTTTTTCATAGAGTGTCTTCATCTCTTCAGGAAAGGCATTGAAGACGCCGTAATTGATGCCTATGGCTCCTTTTAACTCTCCGTGGTTGTGAAACACATGTTTCTCGTCAAAGGTCAAGAGGTCTTCTGGCTTCATCTCAAAGATCTCCGCTACTTCTAGCAAGCGCTCTATGCTGATGTCGGCCTCCTCACGTTCGATTTGTGCATAGACTGCTTGGCTGAGCTGTAGGCGATCGGCCATTTCCTTAGGTTTGATGTTTTTGAGTTCTCTGATCTTGCGGATTTTATGGCCTATCTTCATGGTGTGTGTTTAATATTGGGTATTTGATTACTCGGGTCAAAGATAGTCTTTTTCATTCATTAGCAAACTGGCAATGGGTTTGGGGAGGCTTTGGCATGCCACACCTTCCAAGTATTTAGGACTTGGAGGGTCTATTCCCCAACAATAGGCAATATTGTTATTTAAGGATTTTAATAAAGTTTCTTTATGAGTATGCAATCTTCCTCGTTCTTTTGTCTTAATACAAAAGAACCAAAAAATCAAGGCGGTCAAGAAAATTGGCGGTGGCCTCAACCAAGCACATGGCTGTGAATCCTCGAAACTCGCCCAACGCTACGCGTTTGGGCTCAAACAGCGAGGATTCCCTTGCCGCCCCAGCACAGCCCCCACACCATTTTCTTGAAGGCCGATCCATTTTCAGTGCACAGTTAACACTTTATAGTTTTCAGTTTTAGCCAATGCTCTAGCGTGCGCGGTTGTCCACGCGGGGTGTGAACTGCAAGATTGGTGGACAGGGCGGGGAGGGATTGTGGGCAAAACCAATCTTGCAGTTGGCCCGTGTGGTGTCCTTTTTTTGTTTCTTTTTTTTGACATAAAAAAAAGAAAGTGCAGTGGGCATGGCAGACCAACAGTTAAATTTGAAGAGTTGTTTTCTCCTTAATCCCTTAAATAACGACATAGCCAACAAAAGGGATCAGTGACACAACCCAAGGCAGGTTATGAAACTTTTTCTAAGTTCAAACAAACGTAATGGGCAAATCCGATACAAGCATAAAATTTATCACCCAAAAACTATTACTACAAATTACTAAATACCTATCTTGTCAAAACCTACAATTGAGTGCAAAACAGGGTTCGAGACCCGCACATTGGAGGTTATCGGTGCTCTTTCGGTTCGGTATGGCTTTCGAAACGTCTGGCAACGATTGAGCAAACAAAACTTAACAGGTTCAAGAAATGAAACGACTTTTAGTATTACTTTTAACATTAATTTCAATTCAACAAACAATCGGGCAAACAATGAGTACAACATCAAAAAGCATCGTTTTTATCCATGGACTTTTTATGAACCCTACCAGCTGGGAACCTTGGATCAAATTTTACGAAGCAAAAGGCTATACCTGTTATGCTCCTGCTTATGCCTACCATGAAGGCAACCCAAAAGATCTGCGCAACAACATTGATCCTCATTTAGGCAAATTGTCCTTTGGACAGGTCATAGACAGTTTATCTGCATTCATTGACAAATTACCCGAAAAACCTATCTTAATCGGACATTCGATGGGCGGCCTTGCGGTTCAAAAATTAATAGGGCTGAACAAAGGTGTTGCGGGAATCTGTATTGACCCTGCGCCTCCAAAAGGAATTTTCAGCTTCAAATGGAGTTTTATAAAGGCCAATTTGCCTACCATAAATCCCTTCAAGGGGAATTCGGTTTGTCTTCCTTCTCTTAAATGGTTTCACTATGCTTTTTGCAATACCATGACCATGGAACAAACGGCAGCGGAGTATGATAAATTTGTAGTGCCTGAGAGTAGAAACATACCCAGAAGCAGCACTGGAAAGGATGGGAAAATTGACTTCAAAAAACCGCGCAATCCCTTATTAATCATTGCAGGAGAAAAGGATAATATCATTCCGCCTTCACTTAACAAGAAAAATTACGAGGCCTACAAAGACAAGGACTGTAAGACGGATTTCAAAGAATTCCCTGATAGGACCCACTACATTTGTGGACAACAAAATTGGGAAGAAGTGGCAACTTATATCAACGAGTGGATCATCAGTTTGAAGTAAGGAACCGCTGGCGGGGTATGAATATTCCAAAAGTCTAAAACTTTTGGAATATTATAAGGAGTGGAAGTTCACCCTAGCCTTTCTTAAAATACTGCGCAAAATGTGGCATTTGAGCAATGCCTAGCCCTGGGAAGCATTTCTCAAAGTAGCTTTTAAAATTTTATTGTAGCAATACTATAATACCCTTAATTTTTAATAAACATAATGCTCAAAAATTTATTTTTCATTTAAAGAATTGGCGTCTCCAATTACCTCAAACTTCTTTTCATCAGAACTTATAAACTTGTATTTAGCTCCATCGAACACAAAATCTTGATCATCATCCCAATCATCTTTAAAAATTATTTCATTATCAACTATAAGACCATTCCAAACAGTCTTATCATTTTTGTATTTTAAAATAATTTTATCCATTTCTATTTCAAATTGTCCGTTACTTATCCTAACCAAATGATCAATTGTTGATGGTTGGAAAGATTCAAAAGTTCCTGAATCATAAAAACACAAGTATGTGTAATAAAACCTATTAGCATATCTATCATAATAACCAGAAGACTCATAATAGCCATTATATTTTACAGTCAAATTCATTTCAAATATGATCTATTTTATTCCCCGCCAGTCAAAATCAAAATTCATCCACCGCTCTCCTTTTAATACTGAAGAGAGACTTTCATCTTCAAACAGTTCGTTGAGATATTCAAAAAAAAGATTTTAGTTTTTCTTCATAAGAACCTTCATACCAATTGAGGTAAAACTTTTTCCAATCTTCTTCTCTTCCGGAACTATCAAGCCATTCTGTTAATAAAAAATAGGGTATGTCATCTATGTGCATTAAATCTTCGTTACTAATAATTACACTACAGTTATCCCCCATATGATTATTCTCATTAGCTAAACCTAAAATGACTAATACACCTCTTTTTTCGTTTTTAAACAATATTTTATGGTTATCACCTAAACTATCAGTATAAAAATCTGTATTACCTTTTTGTAAAAAATTGAATTTCTTTTTAAAAGGTTGTGGAGTTAAGATTCTCTCAAAAATTTCTACTTTATCCATTTTTACCATAAACACTGTCCTTTCTCCATCAATGAATATACTGCGTTCAGAAATGTTATTTGGATTTTCAATCCAAATAACTTTATCCCTCTGTTTAGCTCAAGGTTTTCATGCCTATCTCTATTGTAGGCGATAGAATATCCAAAATATGACCAAGCCAACTTTTCGACAAACATACTATTCAAAATAGATTTTGAGCGTTTCATTTTCTGTTTGTTCTAATACTCTTCGAACGATTTCGTCTTTCTCCACATCCGAAATTAATTCTCTTTCAAAAGGTGGCTCCCAATACCCAATTGACTTTAAATCTGCGTAAAAAGCGGGTGTTGTAGTCAACTCCCCATAGATTTTTACACATCTATGATCGAATTCGACTATCATATGGTCTCTAGCTCCTGTAATTTTCATACCATTCCCCTTAATTCTCCAAAATCCATATCAACCATCAAAATCTTATCTATGTAAACAATATCGGGTTCGGGTGCTTTTTCGTTCTCGCCCTCATAACACGCATAGGACATCATATACTTTGATTGGCAGTGAGGACAATGAAACCCTGCAATATCTGCTACAGATTTGTATTTGCCAGTGAAGCTAAAATTATAAAAAACGTAAATTCCATTATTGTCAATTCTAAACTTTGGGGACAGTTTTAACAAATTCCCCAAAAATTCAAACTTTGCAACTTTGTTATCATCTAACAAAGTCATAGATTTTTTGAATACAAAGTTTTCATTTGCTTTCAGATTCAAAAATATATTTCCTTTACAATTAAAACAGTTGTATGAAATTTTATGCCCATCCCCTGAAGGAAACTCCCCAGGCAACTCAATCTCAAAATGTTTATGACCTACAAAGTCATCTTTTAGTGAGGCATCTACCTCAATACTTATTTTTTGAATCTGACTAAGTATATTCATATGTTTCATTTAAGATTTAAAATATATTAAATTGAGTAATTGATAAAATAAAAATCACCTCCTCCCAGAACTCATACATTCACCAAATTCACCAGTCTCAGTATTTAACTCCCGATCTTCGTGCCAGTCTCTATTGTATGCGATGCAAATACAAGCTATAACTTCCCCTGTTCGTGTAAATTTCCATATCACATTCTCAAAATAAACCATAAATGGTCCGTTCGGTTTTCTTTCGTGTTGTTGTTTCGCAAGATCTGAAACTAATTCAGGAGAAGATAATTGCTTAAACACAGATCCATCACTATTATGTATTACAGCGTTATTGGGTGCAGGATAATTTTTATGATCCATTGGATATATAACAATTACTTTTTTAAGGTTCGGTGAAGGCAACCCTTCAATAATTTCGTTACTTTCTAAGATTTCAATTTCATTTCCTTCAAATTCCCATTTTAATCCTCGGGTTTTACTCTTAAAATATTCTTCAATATCCTTACTGCTGTTATCCTCAATTATATTTGAATTTTTATTTGGATCAACATTTATAGATATTCCATTTCCTGTTATCCATTTAAATTGCTCTAATTTCAAGTGCATGAGTAATATTTATTAATTTTAATTTCTTAGGATTTCAATTTCTTTGTAAACATCTATTGTTGTAGGCATTGGAAAATTAAACTGTGAAGAAGTTCTTTCTTCCCATAATTTATCCAACTCAATTAATTGAATTTCCTTAATGAAATAACTGCCCATATCATCAAACCCATTCAGTGATAAATTTGCTATGTCATTTATTGTAATATGTATTAATGTTGGGTCTTTCTTATATTCATACACTTTTACCTTTACATCGCGATACATACCATAGGTATTTATAAATAATGCATTACTAATTTCAGCGCATTTAAATGTCCTACAGTACATTTTTTCAAATGGATGTTTATCAAATCCATTTAAACCTAACTCCTCATTGGCCATATAACACACATTATATTCAACTTCTTCTTCTAGTACAGGAACTTCATTTCTATTTTCTAAAAGCTTACACAAGTGTCCTTCATACAATGTATAATTACCTACCCTTATATTCATAACTAATAAATTGGAATAAACTTATTTTGACCTGCAGAAAAAACACCTTTTAACTCTTCTCTTCCATCAGAAAAAACTTCCCAAAGTTCCGCTCCATCATCAGGGGTTAAATATCCAGATTTGAATTCTGGAACCCCTAATCTTCCATGATCACCAGAAGTAAATCCATGTCCTGTAAAAGGCATAGGATTTGTTACATCCCCCCCATTGGAAACGCTTTTAGGTATCACTATTGAACTAACATTTGGCACAGTATACCTTATCACACCACAACTGCCATCTTTTAAAAAGAATTTAGTATCATTGTAATCAAGCCTCATACCATAGTAAATATCAATATACGTTTTCAAATGTTTAGAATCACTTGCTGTCGCAACAAATCCTCCAATTTGTTTATAATCACCATTCAGATACTTAATAATATGTTCTTTTGCTATAACTTTTTGTAAAATTGTTGATGTAGTAGGTATTGGAATTTTAGTCCTTATATTATTTATAATTTTTTTTTCATTTATGGAAAGGTCATCAAATGACTTCTGTTGTAACACTTTAAATCTTTCAATATCAATACCCTCTGATTTTGCTAAATTACTAATATCGTCAACAAATCCTGTAAGTGTTGCAATTGAATTTTGTCCAAATAAAATTTTATCTTTAAAACCAGAAAGTTTAATACCTTTATTACCTCCTAATAAATTCAAGAAATTAACCCAATTGTTTTTGCCTAAAAAATCAATAATTTCATATTGATGACCCTTACCTTCCAAACGAAGTCCTCCTAAATCTTGATCTATTTGAGGACCAATTATACCACTCCTAACACGTAAAGGCAAATAGACAGAATATGCTCTTAAAGTTGGCTGATTTTTAGTTTGTTTCCATCCTTCTTTTACTGCAAGTTTTTGCCTTAAGTCTCCAATAGTATATACTGGATCTTTTGATGCAAATTGACCAGGTTTAGGCAAGCCCATATTTTGATCCTCAATAAAATAAATAGTTTCATTTCTTCTCCCTAAAACAATTTCAGTAACTTCAGTCCCCTTTAAGTAAGGCTCACCATCTGCATCCTTGCCTTGCCCATTGATCAAATAATCATTTACCTCCTCGGCACTCAGTTTTCGACCTTCTTTAAAACCTATATCTACTGAGATATTTTTTCCATCTACAAGTACAATATAACCTGTGGCTGTTTGAATTTTAACACCCTTATTTTCGTATTCAACACCCCACTTTTTAACCAATACTTTGTTTTCTGCCATGCTGAGTACTTCGATCCCATCAGCATCTATAAACTTAACTAAGTTTCCATCTTTTTGGGGGTTGAGTCCAGCCTTTACAAGTGCATCAAAGGTTGCTTTATGGTCACTGTCTAGCTTGGCATATAAACCCAATTTCCTCCCCAACACCACAAAATCAGCGTTCGGTGGCGCATGGCTACGGTTGCTGCCATAAGGGGCATTAGCAAGAGTAATATCGCTTCGGTTAAAGTCACTGGTTTTAGAAGGCTGATAGGCATAACACTTACCTGAGCCTTCAATATGGCCATTGTCAAATATGGTAACTTCCCCATCCCAAGAGCTGACTTTGTAATTGCCCTTGAGTGCATTGCTAAGGTTTTGGGCAGCTCGGTCATTGGCACAGGAGAGTAATACGATCTCGGCATTGCTGGGGATCTTAGTATTTTCTTTGATCCATCGCGCTACGGAACGGTGACTCAGTTCGTATTCCTGCCCGTTGTGCATGATCTTAAACAGGGTACCTTCTCCATGCACGGCTATGTAAACCTTGCCATCTTTGGCGTTCCCAATCCATTTCTCTACTTTGGCCAGATCGTCAGATTTGTCCAGCGTGATGAGCAAGTCGTCGAGATCGTCTGGGAAATTATCAACACTAGCGGGGCTGAGGAGCCTAGGGTCGAAGTCCTCCCCAAACCAAGTCTTCCATTTGGACTTGAGTATTTTGGTATAAGTCTCTGGGAGGGCTTTGTCTTTGCTTGCTTCTAGAAACAGGTTTAGGTTCTTGGCATTTATATTTTCTACTGCGGTAATGAGTAAACAAAAGAAAAGATAACACGTAAACCTCTTTATCATCTTATTTCATTCGTCTCCAATCAAAGTCAAAGTTCATCCA
>CAMFLX010000211.1 GCA_945957555.1 uncultured Cytophagales bacterium | reverse complement strand
ATGAGTTGTGATACACCCTTGAGACCTCTTTAATGGTCAAAGCGCGAGACGTTAATGCTACGATCTTCCATGTAAGATCTGTGGTGCCTCCCCAGTAAGGGATGGTCGCCTTTACAATAGAGTCCTGCTGAGACCAAGTACCTACGTATTCTGAGTAGGCTACTGGCGGTGTGCCACAGAAACCACTGTTGGCATGTTCAATCACAACACCATTGGGCTTGAATGTAATCCCATACTCGTCATCTTTTACAGAAGACATGCGCTGATAGGTAACCACAGAATCATACCAAATAGGGCTCACGTAGGCGCCCTCAAAGGTGCTCGTCTGGTGCGTCTTTGGCTTAACAGAATCGTCTGTAAATTTCTTACAAGAAACCATGAGTGTAGCTGCCAAAACGATGAAAATTTGTACTTTATTCATAAAAAGATTATTTGTTTTGTCATGTAGACAAAAACATCAACCTTGAGGTTGCACAGGTATCGAAATTACATGTCAAATCAGCCTCAACAGCCCTTAGGCCTCAAACTTTTTAAACACGACTATGGCATTGTGTCCACCAAAACCAAAGGTATTGCTCATTGCCACCTTTATGTCTTGATGTAGCGCTTGATTACAGACAATGGATAAGCCCTCTGTCAGTGGATCCAAGTTGTGTACGTTAATAGTCGGTGGAATACACCCATTTTGGATCGCCAATACAGAGGCAATACCTTCTATGGCTCCTGCCCCGCCTAGCAAATGCCCCGTCATAGACTTGGTAGCACTGATCTTAAGCTTTTGGTTTTCCGTGCCAAACAAACGCTTGATCGCAGCCAACTCACTGACGTCTCCTACTTGGGTAGAAGTAGCGTGTGCATTGATGTAATCGACGTCCAAGATACTCAAGTTGGCATCTTGTAAAGCCAGTTTCATAGCTGTATAAGAGCCATCTCCTTCTGGATGAGGGGCTGTTAAGTGATAAGCATCGGCTGTCATGGCAGCACCCACTACCTCAGCAATGATATTCGCCCCGCGGTTGAGCGCATGTTCATATTCTTCTAAAATCAAAGCACCAGCACCTTCGCCCATCACAAAACCGTCGCGGTCTATATCAAAAGGTCTTGATGCCGTTTTAGGATCCTCATTGCGGGTAGAGACCGCCTTCATGGCACAAAAACCACCCATTGCGGCAGAAGTCACGCTCGCTTCAGAACCGCCCGTAACCATCACTTTCGCTTTGCCCCAACGTATATAATTAAAGGCGTCCATCATAGCAGAATTAGATGCCGCGCATGCAGAAACCACTGTGAAATTAATTCCTCTTAAGCCATGTTTGATCGAAATGATACCCGAAGCCATATTAGGGATCGTTTTAGGAATAAAGTAAGGGTTAAACCTTGGTATACCATCACCTTTGGCAAACTCACTTACCTGCTCTTCAAAAGTCCCGAAGCCCCCATTGCCTGAGCCCCAGATCACCCCAACCATGGTCCTATCCACAGTGTCTAGGTTCAATTGCGAGTGCGCCAAGGCTTCTTGCACTGCCCCTAAAGCATAATGTACAAAGGTGTCGTACTTGCGAGCTTCACCCTTTTCCATACATGTTAAAGGATCAAAACTCTTTACCTCGCAGGCAAACCTAGTTTTGTGTTTGGAAGCATCAAACTTGGCAATGTTAGCGGCACCGCTGGTACCGCTGACCAATGCATTCCAATAGCTTTCTACCGAGTTTCCCAAAGGAGTGATGGCTCCTATACCCGTAATGACTACTCTTTTCATAAGCGTTGATTATACTTACCAATAAGTAAGTTTCTTTGTGAAATTTTTTATGCTTTTAAACCCTTTAATACCTCTCCTCGCACCGTCTCAAAGTTTGTGCCGCCAGTGATCCTCGCGAGCTGCGTTGCTGCCAACATATTGGTCACGATCATCAAGGCCTTGGTTTCTACCGATGCCGTAAATGTAAAAACCTTCTGGTCTAGCCCTTCTTGCAGCACAAGCCTGAGCCAAATCAATAAGCTGTCAGCAAATAACTTCATTTTGTCTTGGATCACCCCCTCTATCGTGTCCCAATCTGTAGCCATGGCCCCCACCAAGCAGACTTTGTTATCGAGCTTGATATGGTCATAAATTCCGAGGAAAGCGTTTATTTTTTGAAAGGGCCCCAATTCCTGAGTATGTTTCTTGAAGTTTTCAAGACTCTCCAGATGGTAATCGATGATCGCCAAGCCCAAATCAGTCTTGTTAGGAAAGTGGTAATGCACTGCTGCATTCTTTATACCAAGTTCCTTGGCGATGTCTGCATAGCTGAAGGCATTGTAGCCTTTCTTGCGAATGAGCCGATCGCCCAATAATACGATGGATTCTTTAGTATCTGCCATATGTAAATGCAAATATACTTACTTACTAGTAAGTATTAAAGCATTTCGCAAATATTATTTCAAACCAGACCTCATATTGAAGTCTTTTCACTAGTTTGCAGAATTAAATATGGGAGGCAAATGTTTGCATCTCTATCAAAATGCTCCTCACTAAGAAAAAACAATTATTGGCTATAGGCAAATGTTCATCGCTTAGTTCATTAAAAGCACATACGCTTTCTTTGAACAGCAGTTAAAGCGCTCCAAGCCCAGCGTCACTATCTCTATTTCAGGTTTTACATTCTCCAAGCCTGCTGTCAACCTCTCCCAGCCCTCTGTCAGCTTCTCCGAGTCTGCCACACTTACTTTAGGAAGCCATACAGACTTTCTACATATTCTGGATTCATATCTATACCGTTGTGCGATTGCCCCTCCAAGGTAATCAGGTGGTCATGGCCCTTCAACTCCTTTTTAAGAGCAAGCGAGCAAGCATATGGGATGACCTCATCGCTGTCCCCATGAAATATGACTATGGGAGCTTTTACACCTCTGATATTCTTGTCGCTTTCCAAAGGATATTTAAGTAAAAAGCTAGGCACGAATGGGACCTTTTGGCCTACAAGCGCCTTAAGGCTATGGTAAGGTGCCAAAAGAATCAGCTGATGAGGCCTGTTATTGCCTGCCAGCTTCACGGCAAGTCCAGATCCTATAGAATAGCCAAGGATCAAGATATGGTCTTCAGCATATCTTGTCTTTAGTACGTCATAGGCCGCCTGTACGTCGCTATGCAGCTGGGCCTCATTACTAATGTGCCCTTCGCTTTTGCCATAGCCCCTATAGTCAAGCATGAAGAGATCGTAGCCAAATTGTGTATAAGTACCAGCCACCCCACCCCAAGACGCAACACAACCACCATTGCCATGTAGGTAAAATACCAAACCTTTGGATTGCTTTGTCTTAAACAAAAGCCCGTGAAGACTAGCGCCATCCTTGGCTCTAATATTAACCTCTTCAAATCTTTGGGCAAAATCGAACAAAAAGTTAGAAGGCAGCTTCGTGCCAGGAAAAATAAGTTTTTCTTGCTTTATGTAAACAATACAGCACAATGCCGCATAAGCTAGCATGATAGTCCCAAACAAATAGAGCATTATTTTCCTCAGTTTTATTGACAAATCACAAATGTTATTGCCACAAATGTAGATAATTGCAAGCTATTTACTCTACTAAATATGGTTGACCGTACCAATTATTAACTTTCATAAAACAAGAGGCAACATTTCAATAGCTGAGCCTGCCTATGAGCATGAGCAACCTTGACTTTTTTGTAGTTTGTGAATTTGAGCTATGGGCAACAGGTATATTGCTAAAAGAATACCGGATCAAGCAGACGGACTCTTTGTAAAGAATGCTTTTGCCCATACCATCTCCATGTTTTTTCCTTGAAGTATAACCCCATGTTGAGGTATTGTGCTTCTCCAGCCGCGCAACGGGGTCAGAGGAATATCCTATGTAGTAGCTCGCATCCTTAGAGCTCTGCAGTATATAAGTATAGAACATGTAGTTGTTGGGCTAAAAACAAAAAAGACCATCAATTGCTTGATGATCTCTTGCGGAATGGACGGGACTCGAACCCGCGACCTCCTGCGTGACAGGCAGGCATTCTAACCAGCTGAACTACCACTCCTTTTGCTTTTTTTCAGCTTTCCGTTTCCGTGTCGCTGAATTGGATTGCAAAGGTAGAGCTTTAGTTCTATTTTCCAAAACTTTCTCACAAAAAAAATGATTCTTTTTACACACCACAAACTATCTAATTGAAAATAAAAGCTTTACGAATAAAAAAAATTATAAAAAATGAAAAAAAAGTGAAAAAAGTGTGAATGTACCGCAATCATTGATAAATTTGCACTGTACAAATAAAACGGGATTAATGTACTTGGATTTTGAAAAACCCATCGCTGAGTTAGAATCTAAACTCATAGAGATAAAAACTGGCGCTGAAGAAAATAATGTAGATGTTACTAAGGAAGTAAAGTCTCTAGAAGCAAAAATCAATAAACTTAAAAAGGAGATATACAGTAATTTAACAGGTTGGCAGAGAGTTCAGCTTTCGCGTCATCCTGATAGACCATATACTTTAGATTACGTTGAAAACATTTTTACGGACTTTATTGAATTGCACGGCGATCGTACGATAAAGGATGACAAGGCAATGATTGGAGGTTTTGCTCAAATTGAGGGCAATACAGTAATGGTCATCGGTCATCAAAAAGGCCGTAACACCAAGCAACGTCAGATCAGAAACTTCGGGATGGCAAATCCTGAAGGGTACAGAAAGGCTTTAAGGCTCATGAAAATGGCTGAAAAGTTCAATAAACCCATTATTACGCTAATAGACACGCCTGGTGCGTTTCCGGGTTTGGAAGCAGAAGAAAGAGGCCAAGGAGAAGCTATAGCAAAGAATCTCAGGGAAATGTTTAGCTTGACCGTACCTGTAATCTGTATCATTATAGGCGAAGGGGCTTCTGGTGGGGCCCTTGGCATTGCCATTGGTGACAGAGTACTTATGCTAGAAAACACTTGGTATTCCGTGATTTCGCCAGAATCTTGCTCTTCAATCCTTTGGAGAAGCTGGGACTATAAAGAACGTGCCGCTGAAGCCTTGAAACTTACTGCTATAGACATGCTAAATGCTAAGTTGATTGACGGGATTGTTCAAGAACCACTAGGTGGCGCTCATGCAGATCCTGAAGGCACTTATGTTACAGTAAAGCAAACTATATTAGATGCATTGGCAGAACTGAAGGCAATGGATCCGAAAGAGAGGATTATCGAACGAATAGAGAAGTTTTCGAAGATGGGTGTGGTGAATACCCGATAATGAAGCTTTTTACAATTGATACTGGATATTTCAAACTAGATGGTGGGGCTATGTTTGGCGTAGTGCCCAAATCTATTTGGAATAGACTTAACCCTGCCGACGACAACAATATGTGTACCTGGGCCATGAGATGCCTGCTTATCCAAGAAGGTAAGAGGCTCATCCTAATAGACACAGGTATTGGAAACAAACAAAGTCCTGATTTTTTCAAACACTTTTATTTAAACGGGACAGATAGCCTATCAGGTTCTCTACAAAAACATGGTTTTTCATTTGATCAAATTACGGATGTCATATTAACACATTTACACTTTGATCATGTAGGAGGTGCCGTATATAGAGAAGGGACAGATCTAAAACTTCAATTTCCAAACGCAAAATACTGGGTACATTCCAAACACTTGCATTGGGCCCAAATCCCCAATGCAAGAGAGAAGGCTAGTTTTCTTGTTGAGAATATCCAACCGATGATCGACGCAAAAAAGTTGTATTTTATAGATGAGTGCGACATCCTCGCTACCTTTGGCGAAAATGTTGATATGCTATATGTAGATGGTCATACCGAAAAACAAACCTTACCCTTGATCAAATATATGCAACACACCATATTATACTGTGCAGATCTTATTCCGTCCGCAGGTCATATCCCTATCCCATACGTTATGAGCTATGATATGCAACCTTTGTTAACTTTAAAGGAGAAAGAGAAAATACTGGAGAGAGCCTGTGACGAATCATGGCTTTTGTTTTTCGAGCATGATCCCATACATGAGTTGTGCTCATTGCAAAGAACAGAAAAGGGGATCAGAGCAGATCGTTTTATGAAACTAAGCGACTTGTAGTTTTAATGAGGCAGAAAAAAGGGACTTTGTCTTGCAATAATCACCTCCGCCTTCTCACATACACCTCCGATGGGCGGATTGTACTTACTTACAGAAATTTCTGAACTTTCTATTTGTTTATATGTGGTAAAGAGTGCTTCCGAAATATTGTTAGCGATGTTTTCTAAAAGTCTGGTTGGGTTTTCCATAATTTTCTTTACAACCTTATAAACTTCTTCATAACTTACTGTATCGCTGAGTTTGTCAGACAGTCCTGGTTTAGAGAGATCTAGGCATAGAGTAATCGTAACTGAATATTTATTACCAATCTTTTGCTCTTCATCATAGAAACCATGGTAGGCAAAAAACTCCATATTACGCAAAACGATCTTATCCATCTTATATTTGGTCGAAAAAAGATCCTTTCTGTACATCAAACTTTATTTCCTCTTGTGTTACCGACTCTGAAGATTCGGGATTACTCACAGGTGTTTCGTTCTTTTCCTCTTCAGTTACTGGCATTTCTATGGACTCTCTCCCTTCCCAGTTGGTCTCAGCAGAAACAATCCCCTCCTCTTCTGCTAGAATTTCTTCAGCTGTCGAGGTTTCGTCCATAGTATATTCTTCACTAAGAGGCTCTTCTTCTATAAATTTGTTATAAAGCTCTATTTTGGTAGGCTTGCTATACTTTTCTAGTTTTTCAGTAATTTCGTTCCCAAGGCCTTTCAGTGCCTCTAGTATACTCGTTTTTTTGTTCTCTATTTCTTTGAGTTCATTATTAGAAGACTTGAGTTCGTCTTTTACCGAATCTAAAATGTTTCTAGCATTCAGTTCCGCATCTTCTATCTGTTTTTTGGCTTTTTCCTGAGCCTCTCGCACGGTCCTTTCTGCGCTTACTTGTGCTTCTCTGAGCGTGAGTTCTGCCTTTTTATTAGCTTGGTCTATGATGTTATTGCCAGTGTCTTCAGCGGTTTTGAGCGTTCTATACAAGGTAGATTCCACTTCTCTCAGCTTTTGAACCTCTTTCTCTGCGTTTTCAAACCTCTTTTTGAGTTCTTTATTCTCGTCGATGAGACGCTCCCATTCGTTCGACAAAGTATTGAGATAGGTATTGACTTCGTCAATATCAAATCCTCTAAATTTCTTTTCAAACTGCCTTTGTCTTATTTCAATAGGGGTGATTCTCATTGTCGTGAAATCTAGTTCTATGCAAAAATAAAGATATTTCGCTAATGCGGAAATAAATATTCCACAAAAGGAAAACCAATTGAATATGGTAAGAAAAGGGCATTAAGCACTATTCTTCCAAACTAGTGCAACACTATCATGAAAAGAACAATGAAAGGCTATTCTTTATCTATCTTAAGATATCTAACATCTAAAAACGCCTCAAGGCATATATTGCTGTAACATCAAATACCGCTCCCTACTCAAATGCCAGCGAAGTACTTGTTGCTCAAAATTGATAGGACCTGGCACAGTTATATAGCTTTTTACGAATTCAAAACCAGCTTTCACAATTGTTTTGTGTGGTGCCGGATTTAAAGCATAGGGTTCGCAATACAAGTGGGCGAGTCTCATGTTTTCAAAAAAATAAGGAATCGATTTCCAAACCAAGGCCGTTCCCATACCTTGGCGTCTTAACTCAGGTTTCCATACATGCAAGTGCATATAGGCCTCTTTGCCGTACACAATCTTGTTTACGTTTGTATGTCCTATGGCTTTACCATCCAGGAGACAGATCAAGGCATAGGCTTCTTTGTCTTGATACGAGCTTTCAATCTGTTTCTGGAGAAGCATATACATGCCTTCTTTTGTAGGGCGCTTTGTGACATCCACACCCATGCCTTTAAGGTAATCTGGACTTGCATCCACCCAATACTGGGTAAGCAAGGGAATGTCTTTATCCCCGATTTCCCTGACTTCAATATTTAACTGGGTATCCATAAGCTCTCAATAATATTACATAATTTTAAACTAATGCGAATTCGTTCAGTTAAAGATAGGTATTAAGATCAGGACTTAAAATCAAAACAATTGAAATACAAATGTCTTTTCGTGCTTTCGATAATAGTTTTAATCAGTCAGTAAAGTATTGGTGGTTTGCGGGAAACAGCTGTAATTGTCAGAAATCATTGAAGAAATGCCCACTTCCTACATTGTGTTTCATATTTTCTGTGCTAGGGTGTAGGAACAAATCTATTCTATGGCTATATTTATAATTGAGGTTCTGCTATTGGACGTTTTTTATAAACGTTACATACCGTGAAACTTGATATAAATCCGAAACTGAAAACGAATATACTTTTACTACTGATGCTCTGCATCAAGATTTCATATAAACCCCTGTAAATAACAATCAATAAATTATAACACCCATGAAACGTCCAATTCTACAAATGTTCTTATATGCCTCCCTTTCAGCGGGCATGGCACAAACAAATCTTGACCCCAATTATGGGCTTTCAGGCAAGTTAGAAGTGATCAACCCATCTGGCAAGGATTGGGTACTTGGTAACACCAAAACGGATCCTAAAGGAAATAGCTACACTGTTGGCTCTCTCAGAAACACTGCTACGGGATTGTCCGATATCGTGGTTCGAAAATTCACCAAACAGGGACTCAATGACAACAGTTTTGGCACAGCAGGTACATTTACTTTGAACCTTAACGCCTATGATCATGCCACAGATCTATTACTCTTGGGCCATGACAAAGTGCTTTTGGTCGGTCACACACAAGTCAATACGGGGAGTCCTAAATTACCTTTTATAGCTAAGCTGAATGCATCAGGCGCCTTGGATGCAAGTATTGGTGCTGTAGTCCTCTCCTCCCC
>CAMFLX010000210.1 GCA_945957555.1 uncultured Cytophagales bacterium | reverse complement strand
GAGCACACCGATCTCTTTGTTGGCAATGATAAAGGTTCTTTTTTGGTCTTTGGTCTTGATGGTTTTAATAAGGTAGCCTTCTTGCCCTAAATCATTTAGATCTATTTTTAAATCTTGCACATAGGTACTTTTTGGCGTCCCTATTACCAAGCTTTCATTTATCATCTCTTTGCTTGTGGATAGAGGCTTGCTTAGCATGTTAGGAATCGCTAATTGCAGTTCTTCTATGGCCTTAAGAATTGTCTCATGGGTTTCATGCGCCACAAGGGTTTGTAGGTTGGTTTGATATTCCTTAAGTAGCGTCTGGTTCTTTATGGGTACATAACGAAGCCAAGCAGTATAACCGTCATCAGCCCGAGTCAACACATGACAAAATAAAATACAAGACAGTAAAAGTGTTTTCATGAGTAGCTATGGAGATTACCAGTTGTCCGTCCTAAAAGGTGTGGCAGGCAAGCCATCCTTGTTGTATAAGTTCGCCCCTTGTGGGTTGTCGGCCCATGCATAGCGGACAGCCACAGGATTTGTGATTTCCTTGCTAGAAACAATAACTTGGGTGCCTTTGATCTGTGCCTCTGCCCATACGAATTTTTGATCCTCACCCGCAATGGCAAAGGTTTGCAAAAGGCCATTTTTCGCGTCTAGCCCATGGCCGATGTGGTCAAAGTTAAGGATGATACTGTTTCCTGCTTTTTGCATGGATTTATACACTGGACCAGAATAAATGATCTTGTTGTCTTTATAGGCAACATGTTTGGCTGCCAATGCAAGGCGTTTCCCCACTTCAGCTTTGTTCAAAGGATGTATATCGTTCCATTCACCGATGTCTATGGTTATTGCCATGCCTGTATTAGGGAGGGCTAGTGACTTGAGTTGCGCTTCTCGCAACAGTGCCCAATTGCTTTCTGTAGGTTGTTGTGTGGCCTCCATGAAATTGGCCAACTGCACAAATAGAAACGGGAAATCTCCCTGTTTCCAATCTTGCCTCCAGTTGCGGATCATGGCGGGAAAGAGTTCTTTATATTCTTTGGCTCTCCCAGTGTTGGATTCGCCTTGGTACCAGATCACTCCTTTCATACTGTATTGAAGTAAAGGTGCGAGCATGGCATTGTATAAGCCTAGCGGTTTCCAACGGATGAATGTTTGATAATCCAAATGCTCCATCGAAGCACCTAACTTGTACTTCCATGTACCTTTTAGGTCAATCTTTGCATTACCTACGCTGATTTCATAAGGTTTCTCGGCAACAAAGCCTCCTTTACCTCTTTCGTTCACAATCCTAATAGCAATTGTATTGACACCCGCTTGAAGCACTTTCTCTGGGACATTGTACCATCGTGGTGGATACATATAAGAGGTGTTTCCTATAAATACACTGTTGATCCAAACTGAGTCAGCGTCTATGATGCAGCCAAGATTGAGAAGCCCACTTTTACCAGCCATGGTGGCTGGTACATTAAACTCTTTTCGGAACCACACCACGCCGTTTACATTACCCAGCTCGGTATTTGCCCAATGGCCAGGCACTTGCATGGCCGACCATGAGGTGATGTCTATTGCATTTTTGCCCCAGTGGCCATTTTTGTAACCTTGGTCTTTTGCAAATGCTTGTTGATACCAAGCACCTTTACGTTCTTGATCTCCTTGGTCTATTTGTTGAATCAAACTATCACTTTTGAACTTTTGAGCTTCAGCATAATGATTAGGAAACTGTTTAAGTGCTTCCTCACTCATCCATGCTTCTGCAGGAGAGCCTCCAAGACTTGTATTGACCAAACCTATGGGTACCTTGTATTTTGAATACAGTTCTTTTGCGTAAAAATAAGCCACTGCAGAAAACTCAGGAATGTTATTTGCATTTACTTCTTTCCATTCGCCAGCTTCAAAATCTTCCTGTACTGCTTTGAAATTGTATTTCTGAGGGACTACAAATTGCCTGATACTGGGATTGTTTGCTTTTGAGATTTCCTCTGCATACTTGAACCGTACTCTTTTCATGGGCAATTCCATATTGGATTGTCCTGAGCAAACCCATACATCACCTACCAACACATTATCAAAAGTGATCTGATTGTTGCCTTTTAGTTGTAAGGTATAGGGGCCACCCGCTTTTAGGTCAGAAAGATTAATTTCCCAATGGCCTTGAGTATCTGTTTTGGTAGTATGTGTTTGTGATTGAAAAGTCAAGCTTACAGATTCTTGCGGCTCGGCCCATCCCCAAATTTTCACCTTAGTGTTGCGTTGCAATACCAAACCATTGCTAATGATTTTTGGCAAACGAATATCAGCCCAACAAGTCAAAAAAGTACAGGATATGCAAAGAAGTACAATGATTTTTTTCATAGCAGCTTGGGAGAAAAAAGCCTTAGCTCGAAATATAAATTTCGAATACTAAGGCCTTCAAATAACTATATAAAAATTATTTAGAATTATTAATTCGTCTTAAGTGTAAAATTAACAATAAGTATCAAAAGGCAAAAGAAAATTCAATTTAAAATGATTATTGTACAAAAATATTGATGCATTTTTCTTGCACTTGTTTCATTATTAAGGTTAGCTTTGTGTAAAACATACACTTTACGTCAAACGAAACGACTCATGAAAAAACTAGTAGGATTTATTGTCTTTACAGGTGGATTGATCTCATGTGTGACTGCTCAGCAGTCATCCACTCTTAAGGGTAAGTATAAGCCTTATTTCAAGATAGGCACTTCTGTCAACTCAGCGCAGATCGAAGGAGGTGATACTAAAGGCAGGCTATTAATCACGAAACAGTGTAACACCATTACTCCCGAGAATGTACTCAAATGGCAATTGGTACAACCTGAAGCTACAAAATATGATTTCAAGTTGCCGGATCAATATGTGGCACTTGGGGAGAAAGATAGCATGTTTGTTGTGGGGCATACATTGGTTTGGCATAGCCAATTGGCTTCTTATGTAGAGTCCATTACTGATCCTAATCAAATGGAGAAGGCCATGCAGGAACATATAAAGACGGTAATGGGCAGATACAAAGGCCGTATCAAAGGTTGGGATGTTGTCAATGAAGCATTGAATGAAGACGGTACTTTGAGGGAATCTGTTTTTTATAAAGTAATGGGACCTGATTATATCAAAAAGGCTTTTAGATTTGCTCATGAAACGGATCCTGCATGTGAGTTGTATTACAATGATTACAACATAGAACTCAAAGAAAAAAGACAAGGTGCCCTGAAAATCATAAAGGACCTAAAGGCTGAGGGCATCAGAATAGATGGCGTGGGTATACAGGGTCACTGGAATTTGCAATGGCCGAGCATAGAAGAAATCGAGCAAAGTATTATTGACTATGCTAGTGCCGGCGTAAAGGTGATGATTACTGAGCTTGATATTACGGTATTGCCAAATCCTTGGGATTTAAAAGGTGCTGATGTAAATCAAAATTTTGAAGGGAGTCCTTTCATGAACCCTTATCCAAATGCTTTACCAGACTCGGTTGATGTTTTGTTGGCCAAACGTTATGAAGATATCTTTAAGGTGTTTCTAAAGCATCAAGATAAAGTAGATCGTGTTACTTTTTGGGGACTGCAAGATGGAGATTCTTGGCTTAATGGTTGGCCCATCAAAGGTAGGACCAATTATCCTTTGTTATTTGACAGGAACTACCGTCCTAAAAAAGCTTACCAAACCCTCTTAAATTTGTCTAAAAAGTAAGATGTGGTAAAATAATTCTGGAGGCAATACCATCCAGTTTAATAGAATATTATAGAAAGAGGCTGTCATGCGACAGCCTCTTTGTTTTTTACCCCTAACGTAAGACCTGGATGGTAAAAGTACAGGAAAATTTCTCTTGGGGGGGTAATGTTTTGATGCCTTTGTGATTATTGAAAGCATCTGGGGCACAAGTCATTGGCTCTATCGCAATGGTTTTACGGTGTGGGGGCGTATATACCTGTAAGTAGGGGAAGTCTTTTGTGTCATAACACAATGCCAACTTTATTGGAGTGGCGTTTTCTTCAAGAATGAGGTTTACCAAACCTTGATCGCCTAAAAAGAAGCAGGTATCCAATTGTGTGCCGCCTATAGTTCTTGGCTGCGCAAATTCGTTGTAGCTCGTGATTTCCCCATTGGGAATCATTTGTTTGTCCACTTGAAGCGAGCTTATGGATGGGAAGTTGAAAACAGCTGTATCTATCATGCGCCTACTTTGAAATAATGATGCCAACCTAAACCAAATGGGAATTCTTCCTCACCTGTATTTTCCATTTCAGAGGTCATTTGCAGTCCTGTTTCAGAAAAAATATAGGTGATATTCAGACTAAAAGGAAAAGGGAATCCTTCTAAAGATGCTACATCCAATTGCAGCACTATTCGTGCTTCATGGATATCTTCCTGCGTCTGCAGTACTTTAAATTCTTTGTTATAGACCAAACCATGAATGGCATTGTTCTCTTGTGGGAAATTTAAAGGGAGCTGGTATTTAATATTTTTAAATGAATAAGTACCATCCTTAATCCTGTTGGGGAAAGGGAACAGGAAATTACTCTTAAACGATGTACCATTACTATGTTCAAAATCTTGGTCATCTTCAAAACCGTCAATGATATTGACAAAGCCATTTTGTGTTTTCACAAACCAAGCGTTTACGATAGCGCCACAGCTAGGCACAATCACTACATATTCTTCATTATTTGTATTCACCAAATGGTAGGAGCAAGTACTACCAAAGGCTTCTTTTTTAACCGTAAACATAGATATTATTATTTTGCCTAAAAAAAAACGGATTGAGAAATTAATGCTCAATCCGCCTTTAACACATAGAATGAAAAATTAAATATATTGATTTATAATGTTTTCTAAGAGTTCTTGCTTGCCACTAATGAGCTTTGGCTCAACGTTTTGCGAAGCAAGTTTGTGCAAGTCTTCCAAAGTCAATTTTCCTTCTTCGAAAGCCTTACCGTTGCCGCTGTCAAAAGAGCTGTATCTGTCCTTACGGATCTTGTTGTAAGCAGATTTTTCTAAAATGTCGTTGGCAATCAACAAAGACCGAGCAAATACATCCATACCGCCGATATGTGCAGTGAAGATGTCCTCAAGATCTGTAGAGTTTCTTCTGGTTTTGGCATCGAAGTTGACACCACCGCCTTGTAAGCCACCAGATTGTAAGATCACCAACATTGCTTGGCTGATCTCCAATAGGTTGTTAGGGAATTGATCCGTATCCCAACCATTTTGGTAATCACCTCTGTTGGCATCAATGCTTCCTAGCATGCCTGCATTGGCTGCCACTTGCAATTCATGTTCAAAAGTGTGAAGTGCCAGTGTTGCATGGTTTACTTCTATATTAAGTTTGAAATCATTCATAAGGCCATGCTCTCTCAAAAAGCCAATTACGGTCGCGCTGTCAAAATCATATTGATGCTTAGACGGCTCCATAGGTTTAGGCTCGATAAAGAAATGCCCCTTAAATCCTTGCTTACGTGCATAGTCTTTAGCGATGTGTAGGAATTTGGCGAAATGCTCTAATTCACGCTTCATGTCGGTGTTTAGAAGTGTCATATAACCTTCTCTACCACCCCAAAATACATAGTTTTCTCCGCCCAGTTCTATAGTGGCGTCTAAAGCATTTTTCAATTGGCCACCAGCATAGGCCAACACGTCAAAAGACGGGTTAGTACCAGCACCATTCATATATCTAGGGTTTGAGAACAAGTTTGCAGTACCCCACAAAAGTTTTACACCAGACTCTTTTTGCTTTTGTTTAGCATATTCTACAATGGTTTCAAGTCTTTTTTGTGACTCTGCAAAGCTGGATCCTTCTTCAACCAAGTCAAAATCGTGGAAGCAATAATAGGGTGCACCAATTTTGGTAATAAATTCAAATGCAGCATCCATTTTGTCTTTACCTCTGCCTATGGCATCATCAGCTACTGACCAAGGAAATAGTTTGGTGCCAGGTCCGAATGGATCACTGCCCACGCCACAAAGGGTATGCCAATAGGCTATGGCAAAACGAAAGTGTTCTTTCATGGTTTTACCCGCTACTACTTTGTTTTCATCATAAAACTTAAAAGCTAAAGGATTGTCAGAGCCCTTGCCTTCAAACTTGATCTTGCCTATACCTTTGAAGTATTCCTTTTGTCCTAGTGTTACACTCATTTTTGTTTTTAATTTATTGTTGATACTAATACTTTCTTCCAGTTTTGATAGGCTTCTTGATATTGGTCTTTGTGGTTCATCTCAGGCTGTATGGTTTCTAGACTCTTAAGACCATTGAAGGCTTCTGTAAATTGTTTGTAATACCCGAAGCCTACCCCAGCAGCTCTTGCAGCACCTTGGGCTCCGTCCGTTTCAAACAATTCTATGGTGGCACCTGTTGTCGAAGCCAAAGTGTTTCTGAAAATAGGGCTTAAGAACATGTTGGCATAGCCAGCGCGGATGGTTTGTGTATTGATACCCATACCTTTCATAACTTCTAAACCATATTGAAATGAAAAAGCGATACCTTCTTGTGCAGCCCTTAATAAATGACTCCGTTGATGTATGTTGAAATTGAGATGATGTAACGATGCTCCAATATCTTTATTGCCCAATACTCGTTCTGCACCATTTCCAAAAGGCATCACCACAAGGCCTTGAGAGCCAATAGGTGATAGTGCTGCCTCATCGTTTATTTTTGTATAGTCAGCATTGCTGGCTACATTTTTCTTAAGCCAACTGTTAAGGATCCCCGTACCGTTTACACACAGCAATACACCCAATCTATTGGACTGCTGTGTATGGTTGACATGCGCAAATGAATTCACTCTTGACTGCTGATCATATTTGATCTCTTGGCTTACGCCGTATACAACACCTGAGGTTCCTGCAGTTGCGGCGACTTCTCCTGGTTGTAGCACGTTTAGAGAGAATGCGTTGTTAGGCTGGTCTCCAGCACGGTAGCATATTTTTGTGCCTGGAGAAATACCCAACTCTTCCGCAGCGGCTTTCGATACTTCACTTTGGATACCAAAAGTATCCACCAAATTAGGGATCTTGTCGGCTTCTATACCATAATGCTCCAAGAGCCTTTCTGCCAATTTATTTTCCTTATAGTCCCACATGATACCCTCTGAAAGGCCTGAAACTGTAGTATTAACTTCTCCGGACAATTTCATTGCCATGTAGTCACCTGGTAACATGATCTTCCAGATCTTCTGGTATAGTTGAGGTTCATTGTCTTTTACCCACTTAAGTTTTGATGCCGTGAAGTTCCCTGGTGTATTGAGGCAGTGATTGAGGCAATAATCCTTACCCAACATCTCAAAAGCGGAAGCACCAATTTCTACGGCACGACTATCGCACCATATAATAGAGGGACGAAGTACTTGTTGGTCTTTGTCAACAACGACAAGCCCATGCATTTGATAGGAAATCCCTATTGCAGCAATATCCTTAGGATTCGCTCCTGCATTGGAGATAGCTTCTTTGAGGGCCATTTTAAAATTTTCCCACCAAGATTCAGGTTTTTGCTCTGCCCATCCACTTTTCACAGCAATGATTTCCATTTCCTGTTTGGGATAAAAGGCACTACCCACGCATTTCCCACTTTCCGCATTTACCAATGAAGCTTTTACTGAGGAGCTTCCAACATCAATTCCCAAAAATAACATAGTAGGATAAACTTAGTGTACTATTTACATTAACTAAAGTATGGCAAACTTAACACAATTGCAAGCTTTTACAACGCGATGATCAAAAAATATTTTATAAACGTGATTCTATTGTACTAAAACGATATTTATAGGGGGCCGTGTGTATCGTACATTTCATATGCAATCAGGAATATCTCGCCCAAAAGCGATTACGTAAACGATTGCGTAACTTTGAAGTATGGTGAATCTTAGTAAATTCTTTTAAAAAAGCATTCTACTAGCTATATTTGGCGTTATGAGAGAGGTACCAGCAAACATCCTTGAATCTATTTCAATTGACTGTGTTATTTTTGGTTTTGATGGACAGGGATTAAAGATTTTATTGATTAGAAGAAAATACGAACCTAGTGAAGGGGCTTGGGCTTTGCCTGGTGGCTTTATAAAAAGAGATGAAAATCTTGATGATGCTGCAAAGAGAATCTTAAAGGATCTGACTGGTGCTCATGATATTTATATGGAACAAGTCCATGCTTTCGGTGCTGTGAATCGTTACCCTTTACGAAGGGTTATCACCATTAGTTATTATGCGCTTGTGAAGCCAGAGCATTTCTCTCTTATTGCAGGCGCTGATGCAGACCGAGTTGATTGGTTTTCGGTTAAAGAAATGCCAGAGTTACCTTTTGACCACCATAGTATTTTAGAATATGCACTTCAAAAATTGCGCTACAAAGTAAGGAGTCAGCCTGTAGGTTTTGAGCTATTGCCTAAGAAATTCTCTCTTACAGAACTACAGAGTCTCTATGAGGCGATTTTGGGTGAGGAGCTTGACAAAAGGAATTTCCGTAAGAAAATCCTAAAAATGAAACTTTTGGTGGATCTTAAAGAAAAGCAGCAATCTGTAGCCCACCGTGCTGCTACCTTATACCAGTTTGATTCTAAAAACTACGCCATCATGCAAGAGAAGGGCGTTGTTTTTGATCTGTAATTTGCTTTAAGCGCTCCATACCTCTCTTTCTTATAAAATCTTCAATTTTTCCTGTTTTGTGATGAGTGTACTCTATTAATTTTTGAGAACACCAAGCATTTATTTTTCATATTAAACAAATCTTCTATCTTTGCGTAGTATTTACACTAAGTGGTCTATTTGCTCTTCATTAAGAGCAAATATTGATCTGAGCGCTGTTAAGCAAGCTGTCTCTTATACACATCTGACGCTGCCGACGATCGCATTAGTGTTGTTCGGGGGGGGGGGCGGAGGGTGTAAGGG
>CAMFLX010000209.1 GCA_945957555.1 uncultured Cytophagales bacterium | reverse complement strand
CTGTACGGGAGCAATGCCAAAATTGGAAGCCACAGCATTCCATACTTCAGGCCTGCCGCCGTCGTAGCCGAGGCCCCAAAGGCCCACACCAAGTAAGTCGTGTTCTTCAGCCCACAAAAACTTCAAATTAAGACTCTTAGCACTCTCGTACCACAGCGTATCGCCAGGGCTAATGATGATATAAGCGCTTTCGCTTCTAGGATCTTGTACCGCAGGATTGTTCTTTTCATACAGGACCACAATGTCTTCGTATGCCATGTTATCTGCAGCACCTTTTTGCCAGAAAGTCCCGTACAGCGGTAGACTCAAAATGAGTTGGTCTTTGCCAATGCCTTTGCTTTCGCAATACTCCACAAGGTTCAGCACACAACTTTTATTACCTTTTGCATATAGGGGCGCAATGGGCCCCGATCTTTTGAGCTCCGTTTCGTAATCGTAAGGCTGAATGATAAAAGTATTGATCAAGGCGTCTAATTGTTTGAGATCGTAGGCCTTGTTGTTTAAAAACTGGCTGGAAAGGTGCAAAGTAATGGTGGCTGTATCGCCCAGTTTACTCCTGAGGCTCCTCACAAACTCTACGAAAGCTTGTGCACGTCCATTAGGAATATCAGCAAAATCCAGATCCACCCCATGAGCCTTGCGGGCATTGATCAAGACCCTAAGGCTATCGCCCAAGGTCTTCTGTGCTTCTTTGTCTTGCAAAAACTTCTCGTTGGCATCAGCACCATAACTGGTCACCGAAAGCAAGACTTTGATCTGGTACTTTTGAGCCGAATCGATCATGGCCGTGCTGCGCCACTCTGCCATAGCCTCGGCGTCTTCGTAACTTCCTGTAGTAGGGTTGATATCGTAGGCAAAAAAGACCAAGGTCGACAACAAACCATAAGGATACAATTTATACTCTTCCTTCATCCAATAGGGATGCCAACCAAAGACTTGCTCGCCCGAGCGCAGGACATTACTATTGAGGACTTTTTTATAATACAGATTGTTGATGGAGTCGTACAGAATGGATTCAGTGTTCTTCGCCCCTGAGAATGAAACGGTTTTCTGTGTACCATGCAAAGTCCTGAACAGTGCCTTAAAGTCTTGCACCATGCCCGATTGGGGAATGATGGTATTGTTTTGCAAAGTCGCAGTATCCGAAGGGTTCTTCGCATGATCTATAGGGTATTTGCGTGTAGCGCCGCTTTGTGCATGAAGTTCGGGTACCGTGCTGATGATCCCAAGCACAAAACACAGCAAGAGTATATACCAAGGCTGTTTGATAGCTTTCATTTTTTTGGAGTCAGTTTATTAATGTTGATGGCTTTGACTTTTTGTACTTGTACCTGTACATATTTCCCCACGACCTTGTCCTCGTTCTTTAAATACAGTGCATCGCTGAGTTTCAAACCACAGGAACCTTTGGGCAGCCTACGTTTGTCTACCGTGCGATCCACCAGATAAATAAGAAAGAAAGCGCGGTCTTTATTGCCTTTGGCCGCAGGATCCTCACAAGTACTGATGTTCAGGGTTTGACCTTTGGCATTTTGCAAAACGATGTTATGTGCCTTGAGCAAATAGGCATTGTACAAGTTTAAGGAATCTATGGGTAAGGGGAACAGGAACTTTTGCTTGAGATTCAAATCGGCTGCCATATACACCACAGAATCGTATACCGTAGTCGCCACAGTATCTTCTGCCCAGATAGGCTTCAGCTTGGCCAAGGAATCTTGCTTTGCTTTTGCTTTCTGTTCAGGTGTCAGCGGCACTACAGCGGTAGTAGTATCCTTGGGCTTGGGAGGTCTGATGGGATTCTTCCTCACCTGCAAGACGAGGCCATTGCTCAGCAAGCTGCGGTTCTTGAGCTTGAACAGGTAAGTACCATCGATATTCACCACAAAAGTACCCGTAAGGATATTGCCTTTGAGGTCTTCGGTAAACAAATTGAGCAGGGCATTGTCAAACCTGAGTTCGGCATTGCGTTTTCTAGCTCGGGAAATGGAATAGGTAATGGTATCACCTCGTACAAAACTCAGCGGGGCACTCATCAAACCCAAACGAGGAATGGCCCAAGGGGCGTTGAAGATCTCCACAAAATCTTTAGGCACTCTATAGGTATTGGGCAAACGTGTGATGCTCGTATCCTGCTCCGCATGAGCGGTAGAGAAAATCCCTAGAAATATATAGATGAAATAATAATGACGCATGATGGATTCTAGCTTGAGGTCTTGGTATGTAGTTTGGTTTTCTCTTGTGCCACCCAGATATCCAACTGCTCTTTGACCAATTCTTGATGGGCTTTTTCGATCAGTCGTAGCGTTTCCTTATTGTTCATAATCTCCTGCTCTACCTTTTCTTGCTCCACACTGGCCAAAAGGGTCAGGTGGTTGTTGAGCTTTTGATTTCTGAGGTTGATAGAGGAGATTTCTTCGATCTCATAGTCGTATTCTATGGTTTTGAGCAAATGATCGTAGGGGCCATAGGGCGACAAAAGTTTTGCGAGTATCGGCGCGATCTCGATACAGATCAACAACATCACAATAGCTACCGAAGGCCCTGTGGGTAATTCGCCTAAGGCATTGAGTCGCGCCATGAGTCCGTTGGCAAAGGAACCTTTGAGCTCTTCCTTATATTTATCTTTCTCCTTGGCCAGCGCTGCGATCTCCTTTTGCACCACAGCGATCTGGGCATCTTGCTGTACTTTCAGCTCTTGGTACTCTTGATCGGCCTTGTTGTACTTTTGCTCCTTGCGCAGACATTCGGAACCTACGCCTTTGGCGCCTGTACCGCAACTGCCTTCGCACTCACATTTGTATTCTTCGTAGTATTTCTCCCTCAGGGTAAAGCGCTGTTCTAGTTGGGCTTTAAGGTTTTGGATCTCTTTGAGTTTGCCTTCTCTTCTTTGGGTATAATTGGCCTCTAGGGCTTCCAGTTTCTTAACACCCGTATAGTGCAGTGTCTCAGCGATCTCTTGTTCGAAGATCTTCAACTCCAAAGGTTTAGAGATCACAATAGCGAGAAAGACGGCCAATAACAAACGTGGTAACACTTGCTTGCCCTGCCCCCATTTGCTTTCGGTCTTTTTGATCGTAGAAACAATGAATCTGTCTAAATTAAACACGAGGGCTCCCCAGAACAAACCCAAACCTATGGCGATCCAAAGGCTATTGAATACGGTATATAAGGCGTAACCGCCAGATAGGGCAGCCAATACGCCTGTAAAGAAAACGGTGGCACCGATGCTTGCGTACTTGTTGTGCTCGGCAACAGGACAACGCTTTAGGATACTTTGATCAGCAGCGGAGCAAAAGATGAAAAAGTTTAAAACGGGTCCAAATGACGACTCCAAAGGCTCTGTTATGTCCTTGTTGACTTCGTTCATGATCTAATCTTAGGGTTTAATTTGTCCTGAATCACAGCATTGTGTGGATACATTTTATTTAAAACACTGAATATAAACGAATTTATTCGATTCAAATTTAGTTTTTTTGCCCCGAGCTCGCAACGGTAGGCTGACATTTTTTGACGCAGCTCTTTATAATGCTCGTGTTCAGCCTTTTTAAGATCTTGTAAATCTCTTCGCCATTGCACTTCTCGCTCCTTGAGCGCATCCAAGTGATACTGTTGTGCTTGTAAAGCGATAGGTTTTACAAGCAGTTCTTTAAATACTGGAATCGGGAATACCAAGAGCTGGATCTTCCTCACAAAGTCAAGCCCTATGAGGGAGGCATGAATTTCGATCTGCATAGATTCCGTAGGCATAAACACATGCTCGCCACTGTCTTGACTAATTCCAAAGGGTAAGACCTTCACTTCTTTGGCTTCGGGCACAGACCAGGTCAATTTCACGAGATGGCCCTGCGCCACGCCAAACACATGTGGATAGTTCTCAGTATTGACCAAACTACTGTATTGCTGCGTCTTAGACTGTATAAAACCCAAGTCGTAAGTAATGACCAGTTCATCATACACACGTACTTGTAGGGTCTTTAACTGGACTTGTCGCTGGTTATAGGCACCTACTTTAAATATGGTACTTTCTGCCAACGTGATCTTTTGTTTGCCATAGGCGGACACCTCTCCTAGCCCTTGTATGATCACTTTATCGGCACCTGTTACTTCCCAATGCAGTTCCACTTGGTCACCCCTCAAGATTGCCGTTTCAGAGACTTTGATCTTTACCTGTACGTCGCCCACTTCGAGCAAATAAGGGCTTGCGGCTTCTCTCCTATTTTCGTAATCTTTAAGACTTTTGCGAAACAGCGTGGCCTCTTGTACTTCGTCGAGTACATAAGCCTCTTTTTCTGCCACAAAGAAACCTGTGCGTGAATAATCTATAATACCATAAGTATCTAGCAACAGCGTGTCATGCACCAAATAGATACTGGCGCCTTTATTGACCAAGAGGCTACATTTATTGAACAGGAAAGTGTTTGTTTTAAGCACCCGCTCTTGACCTTCGTCTATGAGCAGTTCAACAGCAAGACCTTTCTCCAAGAGACGCAAACAAGCGTCCAAGATCTCTTGCGACAAATGTGTACCTGTGATCAGGAAAACGGAATGCTTCGCCTCCTGTATCAAACCCAAGAACCAAGAACTTATGTTTTGTTGCATTGTTTTTTTTGTTTAAGGCTTAAAGCAAAAGGCCGAAGGCTCCTGCCAACGTCTTGTCCTCACTGACGTATTCCTCACTATTACTAGACCTATGAGGTTTTAAAACCTCATAGGTCTTTGCAATCTTACGCCGACGTCTTGTTCTCACGGATTTTGGATATATCAAAGTCCCGTGGGGACGATATATTGGTAGAAACTGTACCAAACCAAAAACCAAGTTGCGTAGCAACGGCATAGTTTTGATTTTGGAATTTTTCGATTTACCTTTTTTCTACGACCATAACTATGTCGTCACTAACGTGACTTATTCACTTTCTGTCATGTGAGGCTACCAATATGTCGTCCCTACGGGACTTGTCCTCACTATTTGTTTCGGGCTGTGCGCTACGGACCGAAGTGCAGTAAAAACATCAGTGAGGACACTGACGTCGGCGTAAAATCAACACATCAAATCGTTACCCCTTCCTTCTGATACTCCTTACTGATACCTTTTTTGATGTCCTCTTCGTAGATCTTGTTATTGCCGCGTTTCATGGCGGCAATGGAACAATACCTCAGTACGTTGATCATGCTACCTCCCGTAATCTCAAACTCAGTGGCAATGCTTTCCAAATCCACATCGAGCTCAAAAGCACCACCGAAATAGGTTTCCCAGAGTTTCAAACGTTGCTCCAGTTTGGGTTTAGGGAAATACACCACCGACTGAAAGCGCCTTAAGAAGGCACTATCAATGTTCTCCTTATAGTTGGTGGCCAGTATGACAATTCCATTAAAATCTTCAATTCTTTGCAAAAGATAACCTACTTGTTGATTGGCAAACTGGTCGTTGCTGCTCTGGGTCTGGGTTCTTTTGCCAAACAAAGCATCTGCCTCGTCGAAGAACAGGATCCAGTTTTTGTTTTCCGCCATGTCAAACACCGCCGCCAAGTTCTTTTCTGTTTCCCCGATATATTTCGACACTACAGAAGACAAATCCACCTGATACACATCCATACCTGCTTCTCTACCCAAGATGGCCGCTGTCATGGTCTTTCCTGTACCCGGAGGGCCGTGAAACAAGGCTCTGTATCCTTTCTTAAGATATTTCCTGAGTTGCTCGTGTTCTATAATATGATTGCTATGCTCCATCCAACCTTTGATATCTTCCAGATCAGCCATGGTGTGTTCATCATACACGGCATCAGCCCAAGTGAATGAAGTATGGAGTCGTTTGGCAGGAAAAGCAGAGCCAAACTGTGGTTGGTATGCCTTACCTTGGGTTAGCAAACTCAGGTATTCCTTACTGATGGTAAGCGTGCCACAAAAGACGGGCTCACCCTCCTTTACTTCCGACAAATGTAGGATATTGGCTTGATGAAAAGGATGGTAATCAGAGAAATACTCCAACATCTGAAAGCGCTTCTCAAAGTTTCTGCCACAAAGGATAAAAGAGGCTGTTTCGCCAGTAGGAATAAAACCGCTGTGCGAAGTACTTGTGATACCTCCAAATTCGGTATAGCCTCTATTGTAGTGTTCGTTCTTCACAAAAAAGATATCGTAAATGACGGGATTTACATGTACAGCCAGAGCCATCAGCAATATGATGCGCTCTGAGATTGAAAAATCGTATTTGCGTATCACATGCGCATAAAAGGAGTCGTCTAAAGACAGATCAGGAGGAGGCACCGAGTCCATCCACTCTTCTTCCTCTTCTCCCGAAAAGTATTTTTCGATCCGCAATTCTATGACTTTATTGAGCCATAAAAGGTCTGCTTTGATCACCTGTAGACTATTGGAGGTGTTTGTGGTCATACGAAGAGATACGCTAATGAAGGATTATTTAAAAAATCAAAGCCTAAATTACAATTTACATTTTATTCGCCAAGCGATCTCCCCCATTTTGTTGACAAACTCATGCCCATCCACGACAACTTGATGAGACTATAAGACCAAGGGATCATATCCACCAAGATATCCATGGCTTTGCGATCCACCTCCAGCTGCCAACCCATAGCGTTTTGCTCCAAATAACCATCCCTGATTAAAAAAACTTCCCTAAGGGAAGCTATGGAAGAACTTTTGAGTTTATCCCAGTTGGCCAATAGGCCTCGCAAAAGGCTTTCGGTCACTTCTATTTCAAGTTCTGTAAGCTCAATGCGTTCATCAATCGGGGTTTCTAGGGACACACCACATAAGATCTTATTCAGTACCAATTCATGTTCTTGCATATCAGGCAACCCAGTTACCATAAACTGCAAGAGCTGCACGCCCCTTTGCGCCAGTGCATCGTCTTTGAACTTAAGCCCATCGAGCATTTCCAAGCGGTCGAAGTATCTGTACAAAAAGGGCCCTGCCAACACCATGCCTGCATTATGAATCAGCAAGCGACCTTCCAAAGGAGCATCCATAGGTTTTTGATTAGTTTGTTCTTTAATGATTTTTTTCAACTGTATGTTTCTTTCCCTTTGAGTCTCTATATCTTCTATGCGAGCCAATGCCTTGATAAACAAGGGTGACCCATTGCCTTCTTGCCTGTATTGCGTTGCGAACTGCTGAAAGTCAGTCACAAACAATGGTAAACCCTGGGCAGCAAGTTCTTCCAAAGCCAGCTCCAAGAAAGAAAAGAGCCCAATAGCTACACTCTTCTGGTTGAGGAGTAAGCGAAACAGGATCTTTTGAGAAAATAAGTGAAGAAGCGCTGGATCCGCTTTCGGATAGAGATAAGTGACGAACGCTTGGAGTTCGCTTTGCCAAGCCCTTAGGTCGCCCAAACGACTCTGCGCCAATTCCTCTAAGAGCTTGGTTTCCAGCCACAATTCTTTACGACTCAAGAAAAGATCAATATTGGAAAGTGACAAAAGTACTTCTCTAAGCAAAGCGACCAGTTTACCTTTATGAATCCTGAAAAAAGTATCGAGATAGAGCAGCAAAGCCTCCTGAGAAGGGATAAGGTCTCCATAAGTTTCTACGACGGTACCTTCTCGTAGATATTGTGCTAAAACCTGATGGAAGATTTCAAAATCAACTTTCAGTTTTTGCACTTGAAGTGCTTCTCTTAGCGAATCAAGATCTTTAGAAACGTGAGTACCTGAAATCTCGGACAGCAAAGGAGCTGCATCCTTTGTATGCAAACTCAACAATTCCTGTAAAACAGTATACCTTGTGAGACCTTTCTTGATATTCACATCCGTTACCTGCCACAAAGCGGTAGAGATTTCAGTGAGCACTATTGCATAACGATCGGACGCACGGGCATTCATCTCTTTTACAAAATCAGCCGCCGAGAAGGTCTCTTTTTGAAGGTTAAGGTAAGCGTATATTTCTAGATATAAAGCTTCCCTTCGTTCACGAGCAGACAAGTTGAGAAGATCCAACGCTTCCTCCAAAGCATGGAGATAAGTGCTCACAAAACCAGATACTTGCGTATGCGTTAAGGCAATGATTTGAAGAAAAATAGCCTTAGACAAAACAGGGGAATGGCTAACAGTAATTGATTCCTGATTGCTTTCATAAAGCAGATAGTCTAATAAATCTTGGTACTTGAGCCCCAAGATCAAGTTTTGCTGATGCGCCCTCAGTTCCGCGCGCGACAGTGCGACCTCTTCCTCAATAATGACTTCTTTTACCGCTGGATGAGACTTTATTGTCTGCTTTAGATAAGAACCTATAAAATCCTGAATTAAAGTGTATTTATACAAACCTGACTTTATCTTTTCTTCGAGTACTTGTTGAATGGTTAATATAAGATCTTCTATAGTGATTCGATAATGATTGGCTAGCCAAGTCGTCATTTCCCCTACAAAAGTATCCCCAGAAGACACATGACCGAGCCTTTTGAGGCGACGGTACATTTCTACATAAACATATTCAGGTAAAACGTCCACAGGCTGATTCAGCCTACGCAGGCTTTCTTGCAAAACCTCCAAATAGGCCGACAACCATCCAACCGATGCGGGCTGTACCCGTGTCATGACCTGTAGGAATTGTACATTGTTTAGTGCACTCAAGACATTGTCTTCTGATGCCCTCCCAAACGATATAAGATCTATACCAGTATTAACTTCCTGAGGTCTTGAAGCAAGCCCAGATTCTTCTTCAAGGTCAGTATCAAACCTTTCTGACAACAGTGCTAACAAAGCCCTAAAAGAAACCCCTCCTGTTTGGACTTTAGTTTCAGTACTTTGCAAGAGCCATTTCCTCAACTGTGCTTTAGGTTTACTGGATATGCCTGACAAATAAGCTAAAGTCTCCTCGATAAACAACTGTGAAGAAAAGTCTTTGTTATTAACGACAAGGTACTCATATACAAACCAGTATATATCCTGTCTCTTATACACATCTGACGCTGCCGACGATCGCATAAGTGTA
>CAMFLX010000208.1 GCA_945957555.1 uncultured Cytophagales bacterium | reverse complement strand
GTTATAGGTAGAGGAGGCATAGGTATAGTCCCAAGTGATGGTACCGCTTTTATCAACAATCTGCAACCTGCCGGTCATACCACCACCAGACATGGTTCCTGCTTTGATGGTTCTTAATAAATAGCCTCCAGGTAATAGGTAACTCCCATATGCAGAGCTTCCCGTTAAACCTGACCATGTTTTAAAAGCCGTACCTGTAGTAGTGCCTGTAGCCGTGCCAGTAGTGTCTACTAATTTTGAGGTGGTAGACATCGAATACAGAGTGTAATCGCCCCACTGTTGGGCTTTGCTAAGGTTTGTAAGCATGGCTAGGCAACATATTGCCATAGACATAAATGAAGATTTTCGGGTTAATGTTAATTTCATATTAATTGTCATTTATCTTTTTGTTAAACATTTCAGATAATGACTACAATTTATTAACATTAGTTGCCTGACACGAAAATAACTAAAAAATATTTTCAAAAGTGCTTGTGGGACGACCGATATTTTAGGTCATGACTTCAGTATTGTACTACAATCAAACTATCGATCATATTATTATGGGTTGAACTCATGGCTCTGATATCGTTGGTATCTGGCAAACATCATCAATTTCTCAGGATTACTCAAACTTAATAACTTGCTCGCACCTACTTTTCTCTATATAACAAAAACCGTACATACTCTCGGATCGAGTATAAAACATAGGATTAAGTTTGTGTGATTTCATCAGTAATTCAAGCCTAAATGACCACCTTCCCCCAAAATAATATTAAAATTTTCTACTCATATTTTGCAGTTCTAAAAAATGTATATACATTTGTCTACAATTTCACTAGAGATTAAACAAATCGATCCGCCACCGATTGGTTTATAAAGAGAAAAGGGAGAGACTAGGCTCGGAGAACTTTCAGCAACCTGTATCCATAACTAATGGATCAAGGTGCTAATTCCTACCAATTTACATGTTGGACATATAAAACTAAAATTAATGAAAATACATTACACATTACTCTACGGACATAATAGCCTCCTTAACGACTGTTAAAAAATCTTCGGTCACTCATAGACTTTGACCAAAACTTGTTGGTACATACCAACAATCGAAATCAATCAGTGCTACTGTAAAGTCTTTATAGGCATCAATGCATGGTGGCTCAGGCATTGCCTTGCCTATACCCGGGTACAGTAGCCTGATTGTACTACATCAAAATTTAAAAACATAGCAACACGTCGGTACAGGAAATAACATAAAACTGTGCTTAGACAATAATATAAATTTTTAACAACACTCAATAATGAATAAATTACTACAATACATTATCCTCATAAGCCTTTTCCAGTCTGTCGCATTAGCACAGAACATAGAAATAAAAGGATCTATAAAAGATGCGCTCGGCAATCCAGCTGTTGATGCATTGGTACAAATTAAAGGCACTGAAAACGCGACCTTGGTTGATTCAATAGGTAATTTCAGTTTAAACGCTGAGCCCAAATGGCCCATCAGTCTTGTCATTAAATATGAAGGCTTCAACGAAACTACTTTCGATATCAGAGATTCTGCAAGTTTGGGCAGACGTCCGCTAGAAATAGTACTGATTCCAGAACACAACATAGATGATGTGGTAATCACTTCAAGAAGACGTGACGAAGTAGCACAAGATGTACCCATTCCAATTTCTGTAATTGGAGGTACCAAGGCTGACGAAGCGGGTGCTTTCAACGTGAACAGATTAAAAGAATTGGTACCTACAGTACAATTGTACGCCTCAAACCCAAGAAACACTACTTTGAACATTAGAGGTTTAGGATCCACTTTTGGTCTTACGAATGACGGTATTGACCCAGGAGTAGGCTTCTATGTGGATGGTGTTTACTATGCTAGGCCTGCAGCAACAGCTCTTGACTTTGTAGATATTGATCAAATAGAAGTATTACGTGGCCCACAGGGTACGCTTTTCGGGAAAAACACTACTGCTGGTGCCTTTAACATCACTACTAAAAAACCAAGTTTTAAAACAGGTGGTAAATTTGAACTGAGTGGCGGTAACTATGGCTTTGTGCAAGCAAAAGGCTCTATTACTGGTAAGGTAGCAAAAAAACTAGCCGCTAGAGTTTCGTTTTCGGGCACCCATAGAGACGGTACCATAGAAAACGTGAGAACAGGTGTAAATGTAAACTCATTGAGCAACCAAGGTGTAAAGGGACAACTTTTGTATGCGCCTTCAGAAAACACACAAATCCTACTCTCGGCTGACTATACACTGCAAAATCCAATTGGATACGCACAGGTATATGCGGGCTATGTAACTACCAAAAGGGCTGCGTATCGTCAGTTTCCTAACATCATCAAAGACCTTAACTATCAAGTGGTCTCAGAAAACCCTTTTGACCGTAAGATCGATCATGATACACCTTCTAAGGCAGGGAACAACTTCGGTGGTGTTTCATTGAACGCTGATTTCAAAATAGGTAAAGGCACACTTACCTCTACCACTGCTTGGAGAAACTGGGTATGGAAACCTCTTAACGACAGAGATTATATAGGCTTGCCTTCATTTACCATCTCTGCGGGTAATTCTAAACATGACCAGTATTCTCAAGAGCTAAGATATGCGGGAAACATCACTTCAAAACTAAGCGGTGTCATAGGTGCATTTGCTCTATACCAAGACTTGAAATCTGACCCTGTACAGACCGAAGAAGCGGGTTCTGCACAATGGCGCTTCGCACAAAGTGACACGAGTAAACTTTGGAAAACACCAGGACTTCTTGACAACTTTGGGATCAAAACTACCAACAGAATTAGAAGTACCAGTGCTGCAGTATTTGGTCAAGTGGACTGGGCCATCACTAAAAGATTTCACGTACTTCCTGGTTTGAGGTTTAACTACGATAGAAAGATAGCCAACTACAAACGTGAGACTTACGGTGGACTTCAAACCACAGATGCGGCATTGCTCAAGATTAAAAATGCGGTATATACCAATCAGGCATTTGATGCGGACGTAAGCGAAAACAACCTTTCTGGACAGATTACTTTACAATATAAGACCAGCCAAGCGTTTAACTCTTTCGCAACATTTTCTACAAGTTACAAACCTGTAGGTGTTAATATTGGAGGTCTCCCTACTGCAAGTGGCAAGGTATTGACGGAACTAGCAGAAGTAAAACCAGAGTTTGTAGTACACTACGAAGCGGGGATCAAGACCAAACCCACCAAAAACTCTATCTTGAACTTTGTCATTCACAACACAGACATCAAGGACTACCAAACACAGGTACAAACTCCTGAGCCTGGTGTAAACAGAGGTTATTTGGCAAATGCTGAAAAAGTAAGAGTATTTGGTGCAGAACTCGACGGAAGCATTAGAATTGGCAATCATTTCAGCCTTAATGCTGCTGTGGCTTACACTGATGCCAAGTATGTATCTTTCAAAAACGCACCAGTACCTTTGGAAGAAGTAGGTAGCGCACAAGCATTTAAGGATGTTTCAGGTGGTGACCTCCCAGGTGTCTCTAAGTGGTCAGGATCATTGGGTGGTGAAGTAGCTACAAAAGGCAAGTTCTTCGGTTTTGGTGGTAGCTATTTCTTAGGGGTTGACGCTTACTATCGCTCTAAATTCTCATCTAGTCCTTCACCGTCTAAGTACTTAAACATTGATGGTTACAGCTTGCTCAATGGCAGACTGGGCTTTAGAGGTGCTAACGGATTCTCGGTATACATCTGGGGTAGAAACGTACTTGACAAAGACTACTTTGAGCAGTTACTGGCAGCACCAGGAAGTGCGGGACACTATGGTGCAGTATTGGGCGATCCTCGTACTTACGGTATCACACTAAAACAAACGTTCTAAGCATAAACAGTTTACGATAAACAACGACAAGGGCCTGTGGGGGTAAACTCCACAGGCCCTTGTCGTTTTAGCTGAACTTGCGAAACTATTTCTTTGCCAAGGCTAGCTTTAAGCCCAAAAGGATAAAAACGGCTCCAGTTCCTTTATCAAGCCAATTTTTAATAGCACTGCTTTTGTGAAACTGCTCAGTGACCTTAGTGGAGAAAAATACCAAACCCATGTTCCAAGTAGTACCCATGAAATTAAAAATACAACCCAAAACCAAGAGGCTGAGCATCGGGCTGTGATATTCCTTCTGCACAAACTGTGGCAGAAAGGCAATAAAGAACAATGCCACCTTTGGGTTCAATATATTGGTGATCATGCCTGAAACGAATATTTTCTTGAGATCAGGTGCTTCTGACACCATTGCGACCTCTAAGTCTTGTTTAGAATTGTTGAACAACATTTTGGCTCCTAAATATAACAAATAGGCTGCGCCTGCATACTTGATCAATTGGAACGCCAACTGTGACTGCTGTAAAATCACTGACAAACCCAATGTGGCCAAAGTAATATGTACAAAACAACCAAGTGCTATTCCAAATGCAGAATATAATCCTGCTTGTCTACCTTGTGAAACACTGCGACCCAAGATAAACATGGTGTCTGGACCAGGGCTGAGGATGAGCAAAATCCCCGCACATACAAATGCCAAGAAATTTTCGATGCCAAACATATAAAATTAATTTTCAGATTCAACACCATGCGATTTTGCATAGTTCCACAGCAATCACTCTTTAGGTTAATTTGGCAAGATTCTACAGTGATCAGCATGAATAGGCATCAAGTTACTATATCTGCGCCAACTCCTTATTATATCGCTCCTTATAAGCCATGGGGCTCATACCGGATATTTTCCTAAAGAGTTCTCTAAATGCCTTTACATCTACATAGCCCACATCATACATCACTTCGTTGATACTCTTGCGGGTAGACTCTAAACTTTTCTTGGCAGCCTCTATCCTAGCGCGCTGCAGATACTCCAAAGGAGTATTTCCCGTTGCTGTTTTAAATCTTCGGTCAAAGCTACGCCTGCCCAAGGCAAATTGCGAGGCCAGAACTTCCATATTTATTTGCTCAGCACTGTTTTGCTCCAAATACATTTGTGCTTTTTTGATCAATTCATCACCGTGTTCCTTCTGGCCCGAAAAGATCATAAACGGCGACTGGCTATTCCTGTCTATATCTATCTGGAAAACCTTGGAACAAAACACTGCCGTAGACCTATCATAGTATTTCTCCACCAAATAAAGCATCAGGTTTAGAAAAGAATACGCACCACCGTTGGTATAAATCCCTCCCTCATCCGTAATGATTTGGTCAGCTACTAGATTTACATCAGGAAACATGAGTCGAAACTTGTCCGCAGCGATCCAATGGGTAGAACACGTTTTTCCCTTAAGCAGACCTGTAGCAGCAAGCAAGAAAGCGCCCGTACAAATACTAGCGATAGCAGCACCTTTGGTATGTTGTTCCTGTAGCCACGATATAATTACTTTGTTTTGTGGAAGTGCCGCCTTAAAATCATGATTCAAGGAAGGAATAATAACCAGATCGGTTTGTTCTACTTGGTTGAGAAGCACATGAGGTTTGACGGTAAAAAGATCGTCATGCAACTTCACCGTCTTGGAAAGTCCCGCCAATTGTACTTTAAACAAAGGTTGCCTACCTTGGCTTTCCCAGTAACTATTGGCTCTTGTAAATATTTTGTAAGCTCCGACTACACTACTGAGGTTATGAGGCCCTTTCGGCACTACAATGGTCAAATGCTTCATGTTCTTTTCTGCTAAAGATAAGGGATATATTTGTCTCAATCAACCCTTATGATTGCTTAATTGGTCACATAAAACCAAGTGATGAAATCTCAGAAAAGGATTTGGATTGCTTCACATTCGGCTAAAGATAGGTTTAGTATTATTAACCTCAATTTAGGCCAAGCAGTTTGTTGTGAACCAACGCTCTGCGGGTGGTCAAAGCAGGAAAGGTGTGAAATCCAAACGCATGGACAGGGCAGGGCGGGCTAGTGTGCAAAATGCGTTTGGATTTGGTCTTTCCTGCCACCCTTTCTTTTGGTCCTTTTCTTTGGGTGAGCAAAGAAAAGGACAAGAACAATGCATACCAAAGACAAAACTAAGACTAATAGCTTCGGGAATACAATGCACGAAAACAGATATTTAAGGTAGTAGCAGTATTAGCTATGAGTCCGATCTCAGATTAAAACATATACTTGTCCCTTTTCATTATTTTGCTACTTTTGTGATGGGTCACATCACAATCATACATCAATGCCTCTCCAAAAACGTCAGCATTCATCATCAAGGCAGGTCAGAATCTACGTCTTTGCTTTTTTCAGGCGATATCCAGCTGCTCCCTACATTCTAAAATGGACACTGTTGAGTATCCTCATGGGTGTCTGTGTGGGTACGGCCTCCGCAGGTTTTCTGTTGACCTTAGACTGGATTACCCAATACCGAGAAACACATCTATGGATCATGGCTGGTTTACCGATCATAGGTTTCATCATTGGTATCTGTTATTATTATCGGGGTAAGGAGGTAGAAGGAGGCAATAACCTATTACTCGAAACCATTCATGAGCCCAAAGCCATCATTCCTTTTCGTATGGCGCCTATGGTTTACTTAGGAACGATACTTACACACCTCTTTGGGGGCTCAGCGGGTCGCGAAGGTACCGCCTTACAGATGGCAGGCGCTATTGCAGATCAATTTTCCAAACCTTTCAAGCTTAATACCAGCGACCGCCAAGTTTGGCTCATTGCAGCTATTGCAGCAGGCTTTGGCTCTGTATTTGGCACCCCACTCGCAGGAGCAGTATTTGCACTGGAAGTATTCTTGGTAGGCAAGCTGCGGTACAATGCCCTCTTTCCTGCCTTCGCCTCGGCCATAGCGGCAGACTTGGTTGCTAAATTGTGGCAAGTACCCCATACTCATTACCATATAGATTTTGTTCCTGAGATTTCAGCATTGAATATTCTTTACGCTGTTTTTGCAGGCCTTGCTTTTGGACTTTGTGCGGCTGCATTTAGCCAATTGATGCACAGATCTGGCCATCTCTTCAAAACATATATCACTCACCCACCACTGAGACCATTTGTTGGCGGCCTCATAGTCCTTGCCATCGTATGTCTCTTGGGTACGACCAAACACATAGGCTTAGGAATCCCAACCATTGTACAATCTTTCGAGCACCCCCTACCCTCCTACGACTTTGCTTTAAAAATGGCACTCACCATTCTCACTTTATCAGCGGGATTCAAAGGTGGTGAGGTTACGCCTTTGTTCTTTATCGGTGCCACCTTAGGCAATGCCTTGGCCTATTTCCTGCCACTACCATTAGGGCTTTTAGCCGGCATGGGCTTTGTCGCCGTATTTGCAGGTGCTACCAACACACCATTGGCCTGCACACTCATGGCCATGGAACTGTTTGGCAGTACTTGTGGTATATATGTCGCCATCGCTTGTGTGGTTGCTTATTTGTTCTCAGGTCGTAACAGCATTTACAACAAGCAAATGATTGGAGCCGCAAAACATCCACGCCAAAGCAGTGATGAAGGCAAAAGATGGACAGACTTGTGACAATTTATCAGGCAACCTAACACGAAATCTAAACAACTCCCTAAATCAAATACCAACTTTACCCCGAAATTCGCCCGATATGCTCCGAAATCGATGCGGTTTATGCTGAAATCCACACGCTTTGGAATATTTTCCACCCGATACACTCTGAAATCGATACAGTTTGCTCTGAAATCCACCCGATGAGCTCTGAAATCGATACGATTTGGAATATTTTCCACCCGATACACTCTGAAATCGATGCGGTTTGCTCTGAAATCCACCCGATGAGCTCTGAAATCGATACGATTTGGAATATTTTCCACCCGATACGCTCTGAAATCGATGCGGTTTGCTCTGAAATCGATAGGGTTTACCCTGAAATCCACCTAATTTGGAATATTTTACTACCGAAATACTCCTAAATCGGTGTGATGTTCAATATTAACAACACGCTCCGTTCCGAAATCATGCGGTTTGTTCCGAAATCTATACACTTTGGATAACTTTCCGATAGCACGATATAGTTCAACCCACCTCAGGATTGTAGTCCTCAGTGTAATCTTTGGTTCCCCGTATTTCATTGGGTTATTCACATTCAACTCCATTTGAAGTTGTTTATGGTGTTTCATATACAATCAGTATGGATTGGTAGTTTGGCTTTCATAGCTATTCCTCATTAAAAATGAATAGAATACCACAAAAATACAAGTATCCGCACGTGCGTGGCTGTGCACGAAAGGAGCGAACTGCAAGATCGATGGCTAGTGTAGCGGGGTAATGTGCGACAAATCGATCTTGAAGTTGGCTTTCGTGCCACCTTTTTGTTTTGTTACTTTTATTTTGGGTGAGCAAAATAAAAGTAAGAACATTGCAAACTACAATTTAGGCCAATTGCAATAATCGTGACATACCCACTACCTAAAAAACACCCTCTCAAGAAACAAGACTCTTGAGCACATCCCCTTTGGCCAATGATTTATTTGAGATTCTCTCTAAGCTTTTTTTACGAAAGGCCCAAACAGTCGCTTCGCGCAGGTCTATTTCGTCAGCCAATTGCTTTATAGGTATGGTATCTCTGTGAATCACAGTATGCAAACTGATATAAAGCGCTTTCACAAATGGAAACTTCACACCATGAAACAATGTATTGGCTGTTACCGATTCTTCATACTTACATTGGGTACATTTTCTAGCCAAAAACTGTGTACCCTCCGTCCATTCAGTGCTATTACATTTTTTACAACAATAGCCCTCTTGCCATTTCAAATCGGAAATAAATCTAAAGATATGATTGTCGGAAGGAAAGGTACGCTTGAACTCTTCAAAGCTTATGTCTTTACCCCACATGAGTTTGAGTCGGTCTACGGCTAGTTCTTTGTTCAAAGTCCAATTCTGTTTATCCAATTGACTGCTCATGTGCAACAATTGTTTGTTCAGTTCTTCCAGTTTTTCATTCTTTTGGGCGATTTCAACCGTTCTTTCCTTAATTTTTACCTCAAGTTCTTTATTGATTTCGACCTGAATACGCTCCTTCTC
>CAMFLX010000207.1 GCA_945957555.1 uncultured Cytophagales bacterium | reverse complement strand
GTGCTCTCCCTATATGCAGCGTCTCGCTGTTCGATCATCTTAGGGCTTTGCCCGCATGTCGAACTGGAAAAAAAATGAGTGCCTTTCGAGAAATCGGAACAAGTCGTCCCGATTTTCTCGGTAGTCCGAACCGGATTCTATGCGATAAGCTTGCTATTTCCTTTTTCGGCTAAAGCCTTATTTGATTGTTGTTTTTGGACCGTCGGTTGAAACCGACGGCAATTGAGAGACCTTTTGGAGGCAACTGTCCCTAGAGTTCAGGCGCAACTTCCCGATTTCGGGACAAGTTGTCCCGACTTTCTCGGGAGCCGCTTTGGCTCGGCAGTCATTTTTTGCTTGCTTAGCATTTACCTAGAATGTAAATTTGGTTGTAATGGTCAGGCGGTTTTGGGTTTTATTTAAGCCAAACATCGGTTTTAAAAGCAATAGCCTTACAAGGCCTTACAGCACCGTTCCGCTTCGCTGAACTTAACGTTATGAAGGAAATGCTCTATGGCTACTAAATATAAGAGAATTATCACTGAGACAGAATATCATTATGTTGAGGAGGCGTTTAGTGAATTTTTAGAAAATGGAATTACGGAAAAAAAATGCCCGTGGTGTAGCGAAAAATTAAACTTTGAAAATCTAGGTTCAGGGCATATTATTCAATGTAGTTGCTGTGAAATGATAGTAACAGCTCGAGGAGTGTAATCGAGAGCTCACGCTGTGCGTTACGGGGCGGAAATAGTTCATCTGTCCATGAGTAATTAGGTTCGGAGTTAGATTAACGACACCGCTGTTCATCTTAGGGCTTTGCCTGCATGTCGAACTGGAAAATAAATGAGTGCTTTCCGACACGGATTCCTCCAAATGGACCAACCATTAATTTTATTTTTCGTTTTTGATCCAAGGACTCTACGAAGAAAACGCCAAATTGCAAGCCGACAAAATCAAACTGCTGGAAGACAAGATCAAGTATTTGGAGGAGAGGATTGAGGGGGGGGGAGTAACGCCTTTAATTTTATATCAAGAGCCATTTTTATATCAACTTTGATCTGTCCGTTTGTCTTTCATATTGAATAAATTGGTGTCATTATATTCGGCTCTAAAGGATATTTTTTGAGCATATTATCTATACGATCTTTTAAATCTTGATCTATTCTATCTTGATATTTTTTCAGAGAAATAGATTCGTCAATTATTTCATCAATATACTTTGTTCCTTTCCAAATCATTTCAACTTTATAATGATCCGTAAATAAGATTCTCACATCAATATATCTACCAACATTCTTTATAAGATTTTTAAAAACATCTTCCATCCTACCATACCCTCCTCCATCACCCCGAAAAGTACATTCTCCAATTGAAAAACGATATTTCTTTTCACAGTTTTCATCATTATATATCTCAACAACTATACTAACATTGTCATTGTGATCTGGTCTACGAATTTCATTTATAATAAAGATTTTGCATCCATGTTCCTGCATTCCTTTTAATAACTCATCAAAATCATAACAACTAAAATCATTACCAGAGGATGTATAGTTTCGTCTTTGGTTTTTATCCTTAAATTGAGTTTTGGGAAAGAATAACTGTGCTTGTTTTTCAAAAATCTCCCCTCTAGAATAAATATTTTCAAACATTGAGTATTTATGAGCCAAAGGGAGATATTTATCATATCCTTTATCTGATATACAATTATAGAAATTTACTAATAATTCATCATCTGAAAGCTGAGCAAACAAAATATTACAATACATTGATTTTTCAACCACATTGCTTTCATCAACAAATTTCAAAATATTGTACAAATGCCTAAAGTAAGAACTGAATTGTTGAGTAGGGATCAGTTCATAACAATATTCAATTTCTTTATTTATCCTTTTTCTGATATTACTAAGATAAAATTCGTCTTTTTCAGCATCATACATTGGATCATGATAAGGATCTAATACATTTTTATCTAAGAGTTTACTAAACTGGCTTATTAAAGATAATCCTGCTAATTTTTCATTATCGGATTTGGTGTTTACTTTAAGGGAATTGAACAATTCGTTTTGATGATTCAATAGACTAAAGAAAGAAGTTTCAAACTGGCTTTGAATGAGTATTTTGGTTTGTTTGACATAAGTAAGATATACCAAATATAAAGTGATGATTGAAATTATAGTACCAAATACCCCTCCAAAATAATCACCAAATACTCCCCAATGTGTAGGATCGTTAGAAAATCCATTCTTACCTATATAACAGTAAAATAGAACTAATGGGCATATTATTAAAGCTATGCTTAAAAGTAATAATGCATTATATTTTTTCATTCCGCTTACTATGCTGGGTATTCCTTATTATATGATTCATAAATATCCAAAGCTTGGAAATATCCTCTTTCTAAAAACTCCATACATATTTTATCCCCAAAGTCGTTAAGATGATTCCCATAAACCAAATCTAAAAACTCTTTCAATTCATCTCCAAATAAAGGATAGTTTTTATCAGTTCTATTTAGTATTTCAATTAGGATTCTAGCTCTAGAAGTTATTTCTTTCTCTCCTTTCCTTTGAGTTACTAATCTGAAAACATGTCCAAATTTCGAATAATCTGCTTTAATCTGTGGAATCGTTTCTATTATAATTTCTTCAAATGCGTTGATGTCAGTAGCAATGTCTACGAGATTAAATAGCTCAATTTTTATTTCTTCTACTTGATCTTTTGGAAATTTATCTAATGTATTAAGAAGTTTTTCCCATAGAGGCTTCAATTTGCTATCATCAAGATGATTCATTTGGTCATAGATGTTTATAAATTTGATAAGCTTCTTGGCTTCTACAGGTTTGAGAATTTGATCTAATAATGTATCTTCTTTCCAATCTTCCAAGTAGGCAATTAATATATGATTACATACTTTGCCAAAGTAAATGTTATTAGCATCAAAATTTTTCAAAGCATACTGATAATCCGATTCGAGCTTAATGTATAACTGTTTATATATGGTACTTGTGTTTATGAGGTATGAGTTAAATGCTTGTTCCCATAACTCGCTACTCTTATCTTTCGGAAATATTTTACTTAGATTAGCATACATCCATTCTTCATCAAGGTATCCAAACTGAGGCAAGTAGCGCCCAAATAAATAATGTAAATATATATTGCTATTAGAGTTTATTTCTTTGTTAAAGAATTCCTCACTCACTTTACCCCAACGTTTAGTCATCTCTTCCGATGCTGATTTTCTGGCCTCAAACAGAGCTAAAAATAAGAAAGCTTGGTACCATCTATAAGCTGTGGAATTGGTGAGATCGCTTGGCTGAGAAAATAATATTTTGATTTCTTTAGGTCTAGCAAAATTTATTTTCCCAAAAATATTTTGTAAAATTTCTCTCGCAACACCTATCAATTCATAAGAAAATGCCCTTTCATCATTTCGACATCCTTGGCTTATCAAGGAACAAATAGCATCTATTTCAATATCAGGTTTTTCTATAATGGCTTTTTGTATATATTCAAACACACTACCCCATTCTAAACTTTCCCCATCATCCCAACAATATAAAAATGCTGAAATGACTTCAGTATTGAAATTCCCACTTAGCTTCAGAAAAGGGATTAAGTTTGTTGATACAGTTTTATGATATTTTTTAACATATTCATATAAGTCTTTTTCAAGACCGCTTATGACAAATTTATCTTCTTGAGTTTTTTTGATTTCCTCTTCTAAAATAGCCACAACCTCATCACAAGACTTATCTAAGAACGCATCAACATCTAACCGACTATGATATCCTGAGGACATTGAAATGTAAGAACTATAACCCGGATGTTCCCTCTCTCTATCTGATATTTGCTGAAGTTGCTCATATTCTTTTAGAATTTGATCATTTATAATATCACGACTATTACCTTTTAATGCACTTAACCATTCTTTTTGGTATGTAGCTTTAACTCTTTCAAATTGTCCTTGAGGCTCGTTTTCAATCTGTTCTACATAGATATTGTTTACCCATTCCTTAAAAATTAAGAATTCAGAATCACTTATTTCTATACCATGGTTTTTAAACAGTTTATAGAGTTCGAGCTTTGCATCAGATATATCTAATGGATTGTTTTCAAATTTCCATAGGTACTCCTTAAGGTTGTCATAGTCAATATCAATTAAATAGAACGCTAGCCTTTTAAATAAGGGTATATCCGTTTGAATAAAATCATGATAATATTTAAGTTTTAAAGAAGCATCGGTCTCATTTAGTAAGTTTCTAAGAGACATTGTGATAATGAAAGCCCAGCTATTGGTATCCCAATTCTGGCTGTCATCAGAAATCGAAACAATTTTTAATGTGGAAAAAGCATACACATCATCAATAGCTTTTTTACTTATAACCTTAATTAATATATCAATAAAATCCTTTCTTATTGAATCATCAGTAATTTTATTGGTCAATGTTTCGATAGTGGTACTAATATAGTATGGGTCAAATTTTAATTTTTCATATTCATCATCAGATATGAATTTTTCGAAAATATATTTTAAGATTTCTTTTGTCTCACCATTATAATTTTCTATGTTGTTAGTTAAAATATCTTCAAGTGCATGTGTTGCTATATAACGATCGCTTGGTAACCCTTTATGAAGAATAAAATCAATCTTATCATGGTTTATAAAATCAATTGGTTGTAAGCCGATTAACATACAAATATATCTATCTGACATAACTGAATGAAGGGCTTTATTTTGTATGTATTTATTTATTATTTCATTTAATGAATTCAATACACGTGCATTTTTTTCAAGTATATTTTTATTAGAAACAGTTCTAAGAAATTCAAAATACCAATAATTTTGTGTATTAACTTCAAATTTGTCAACAATAAGAGTTAAAAACCAATCTGTTGGAACAGTTGACCTATTTAGTTGATAAAAGATAAAATTTACCATCTCTTCTTTTTGAATACTTTCTATCAAAAAGTCAACTTTAGTATATGAATTATCATTAATGATATTCCTAACTATTAAAAATTGATCAATTATTAACTTTTCCTGCATTGTTAAAGTTGTTTGTATTATTTGATATCAATTTACTTGGGGTGATTTCTTTTAGAATTTTTTGAATATCAATATATTCGTCAAATTTGATGATCCTTATTTTGTTTTTTTCAAAGAAATTTAATTTTTCAATTCTATCATTTAGCTTTTCATTAAGAAAAACAATCTTTGCTTTTATTTCGGAATCAAAATCACTATTTTTTAATATTTCTTCAAAATCATCTTTAAATGAGAAATAAGTACCATTGTCAATTATTAGTTTTTTAGATAATAGGTCGACTGGTCGAATCTTTTCTTTTGATATTTCTTCGAAGGTCAGACCAGGGAGAGTACTCTTTCGTTGAATAAATATGTAATGATTTGTATTATCGTTCTTTGAGATAAAGTCTCTAAAAAATTCTTTAAAAAAAGGATCATCAAAACTAAATCCTAAAAAAACTAAAGTGTTATTTTCTATGATATCTTTAATAGTTGCACCTAAAGTATGAGTATAATTTTCATTTCCTGTTTTTTTATAATGTTTTTCATACTCTTCATAAGTGAATATGAATTCATTACTATTAATACTTCCATGAATATGTAACAAGTTTATGTGATCTGTGTCATAAAATTTAGACAGGCTAAAATTGGGGAGATATTGGATTTCTATTTCCTTATTATTTGCATCACAACAATCCTCTATACAATCATCATAATTGGTTGTTATTATTTTTTTGAATATATTAATAACTCGAGAATGAACTCCATGATGGAGAGTACCCCTTGGAATAAAAGAATTTTTCATGAATTTTAGGTAAATTTCATGATCTGCAATAACGGAATAGATGTATGATGCCGTTTTAGGATATCCATATTTTTTAATATATTCATCAACTGTTATTGTGTCTATCAGAGGATGTTTTGAATTAAATTTTTTATTCATATCATCCAATGCTTTGGGCCAAGTTAATACTCCAGAATCCGATGAAGTTCCTGCGCCTAAAAAAGCAACGACCTTATTTGATGTACTTAAAACATTTTTTAATTCTTGTACTGGGTCCACAATAAAATACCAATTAAGCTTCTAATATTTCAATTTCATTAAACCAATCCATTTCTACTAAATTCTTTTTTAGAACTTGAGGTTCTGAAGTATAAGCAACTATTGCCAAACTTTCCTTCGCTCTACTACAAGCTACATAAAAAAGTCTTTTCGTTCTATCTATATCAGTTTCTTTTCCTTCTTTGACATTTTTTTTATCGGTATCACTTGGTTCTTTTACTCCAAATAGCTTGTCATATTTAAATCCGGTACCTTTTGCTTCATCATCATCAATAATTACCATAACGCGCGAAAATTCCTGACCTTTAACGCCCTGATGTGTACCGTATGTAGACTTTTCAGATATATATTTATTATAGGCTTCAATTTGGTCATAAGTACATGATAAAGCTTGTTTCCACGCTTCTGTAGTTGAGATATTATCTTCTAATTCACTAAGAATTTCTCCTGTTTCAATGTCAAAAAATCCAGCATTGGGTTCATCTGGTGATATAACTGATATGAGACTGTTTGGTACTGCAAATAATTCACTGCCTCCCACATTCTTAAGTATTTCGATTAAAGTTGGTATTTTAGAGTCATCTGCCCAAAGTCCCCAGAGCTTCGCAACTGCTGATTTTGCAGATTTTAATGCATCAAGTTGATTCTTTGATTCCTTAAGAGTTTCGACATCAAAAAACATGGAATTATTCCTTACAATAGCTCCAATAGCGAATTCGTCTTGCTTTTTTAATGCATCAACTAAAGGACAAATAATCTGCGTGAAGAACCTTAAGCCTGATAGTTTTCCTTCTAACAAACTGGTCTTTAAATCATCTACCTTATACAAGGCGTCAAATAGCTCATAGAAGCCCATTCTTCTAGCAGCCATGTGATGCTCTAACGTCAATATTTTTATTTCTTGATTGTCTCCAGCCCATAATGAATCACTTGTAATTTCAGACATTCTTTTGCAAATTGATGCTTCTAAAGATTTTTTATCTGTGGTTTTATTAGGAACGATAAAAAATCGAACAATCCCTTCTTCTTTATCTGTCCGAGGGTCTTGTCGTTGTCCATCAACATCTAGTCTTATTTTATTAATAAGTTTCACTATTCTTTTTGGACATCGATGATTCATTTTCTTTATGGGCTTAGCCCATAAAGCAGGTAATTTTTTACCTAAATCGGCTTTTCCTTGGAAATAGATGCGTTGCATAGTATCTCCAAACAGTCCTAAAATGAATTTTGGATGGCTTTTTTCAATCATAAAAAATGCATCTATCAGTTCCTTTAATGTATCCTGACTTTCATCGATAAAAAGAATCGGAAATTTTTGTGTTAAGATCTTTTGCATTAAGAGTTTTTCTTGAAGGAATTGAGAACCAATCTTAATAACCTGTGCATGACTTAATGCACCACGACCTTTGTTGTCACCATTAGGATTGTATGTAAAGTGCAATATTTCTGGTAGAAGATTGAGGAGCTTCTGTTTTCTTTCAATTCTTTTCTTTAAATCACTATATTTTTTTGTAGTTGATTTTATAGTGGATAATTCATTTTCTAATTGTGGTATTTCATTACTCAATTCACTTTTAATCCATAGCTTGATATCATATTGATGTTTTTCTATTAGTTGCCAAATAAAGCTATGAATTGTCTGGATATTGAATAGATTATTATATTTTACACGGCTTTTGATTTCTTCACAAGCTGCATTAGTATAAGTTATGACTGCGATTTGTTGTTTCTTGTGGCGCAGACTTAAACTGTATTTTTTATCAATTTCTTCAAGAGCCTTTACCAGAGATTTGGTTTTCCCTGATCCAGCACCAGCATACAAGAAAAAGCTTTTAGGTGCGTCAAAATTTAGGCAACTTAAAATTTCATCATCGACAGATTTGTCTACATTGTTTAGATCAATCATGATAAATTTAGTTTTTTATTTGATGTTATTAATCTCTCTTGTAGCCAATCAAGCCCTTCTTTTATATAATTCGGAGGGGATAATGTTGCTGGATCTTCTAAAAATAAAAGCTCAAGTGCGAATTCAGCTTTCTTACATTTTTCGAGAAGTTTAAACATTTCTTGAGAGGTCTCTTTTATGGTATTTTTAGACAAAGTAGAGGCAAAATCTTGAGCCCAGCCACCTTTGTCAACAAATGTCTTGAAAAGAGTAATATTGTTAAAGATCAAAGAGTCCTCAAAAGTATAGGGCAAAGCTTCCTCAACAACATTATTTATATCTATATTAAGAGGTATTTGATACGCTACTCTAATTTGTTCGCATTTAGATAATTTATCATTATTAGATGCATTGTATAAACCATCCAATAATTCTATCTCAGGAAGCCATGATTTCAGTGTATTGTTTCCCGTACGATACTTTTTGCTTCTTTCAGGCAATATTTTTGTTTTACCTTTAGGTTCAATTGAATCTATATCTGTAATGATTAATGTTATGATGCCGAGATTTTCAATAAGCCGCTTTAGTCTATGTGAATGACTTCCGCCAATTTCAATAATTGAGATATAGGCACTGTCTAATTCTAGATAATGAGTCTTTATCAAATGAGGGATAATCATTCTTTCTGCTGGACCTTCTACTAGAATGACCGCATCAGCAAAAAACAAATCACAATGTGTAGTTTTTAGATATCTAATAGCAAACTTTGTGGTGTCACTCCCATCTCCAAAGGTATTAGAGAGGTTAATGACTCTTGAAGTTGGGATAGCTTTTTCACTTAATTTGATACGTTTAAAATACCGTAAACAAGTAAAATCAACTTCATGAGCAATATGATTAGAATGAGTACTAACTATTAACTGTGTAGAAAAATTAGCAGCAACATTCTTTCTTAAAACGTCATAGGCTTTCCTAATGAATACTTGCTGAACTTGGGCATGTAAATGTGCTTCTGGTTCTTCTATCAATACAAGATGTAAAGG
>CAMFLX010000206.1 GCA_945957555.1 uncultured Cytophagales bacterium | reverse complement strand
CTATAGGAATACTCTATTTTGTATATTTGCCGAGATATCTGCTTGCACAAAACTAAGCATCCAAACGCGATATTAACTTTTAGACAGAAATTATGACAAAGATTCTTTATTTGCTGAGACATGCCAAATCGGACGATTCCGTTAATGGCCAGAAGGATTTCGATAGAGAACTTAATCAACGAGGGTACTACGATGCACCATCAATGGGTGTGCGTATGAATGAGCTAGGGGTAAACCCTGACATGATTTTTTGCAGTCCCGCAAAACGCGCCAGTTTAACTGGGGAATACGTTTGTGAAAGAATTAAATACAATCAGGAACAAATCATATTTGATGATGATCTTTATGAAGCCTCTTCACGGACATTACTGACAAAAATAAATACTTTAGATGACCAACTCAATGAGGTCCTCTTTATCGGCCACAATCCAACACATACATATATAGCAGAATACCTTACAGGTAAAGAAATAGGCAACATCCCTACGTGTGGTTGCTTAAAAATTTGCTTCGAGGTAAATTCTTGGGCAGAAGTATCGAAAGATTTGGGTAAACTTGAGTGGTTCATTTTCCCGAAAGACCAAGAGGCCTAATAATCTAAGAACTTGTTTAACATGTAAATGAAACACAAGTTCTTAATCAGAACAAGACAATAAAGCAGGAATTTACGGATCTCCATTAGTTTCTGAAGTATAAATACCTCTTAAATCACTTAATATCTGAGGAAAATCGATTTTGAGATCTTTAAGGTAACCAGTACTTACATCAAAGCTCAACCATGTGATTACACAAAAAATCTCAAAGCATGTCTGTTTGTTTGGGCAAAAAACTATATTTAGGGAGAGGAATATTTAGATGAAGCTCTTGATTCATCTTTTGAATCTGATACAAAATCAATTCTGGAGAATACAATTCATCATGTTGATGCATAAAAAAATAAAGGTCGTCTAGTCCGTGATTCACCCATGTTCCAAGTTTTTGAATCCACTCATCAATTCTTGTGTAATCAGTAGCATGTAAACTGTTCCCAACAAACCGTACAAACGCACCAGGAGTAGTTAGTCGTCCATGTACACAGTCCCTCCTTCCTGCAGCATCAGTAATGACAGAGCCACGACCTAAAGCATGTAAGGCATCGAAGACAGGATCGAAATGCTGTTCCTTGAACCAATCAGGATGCCTCAACTCTACAAAAACCTTAAAATCATTCGGCAAAGCTTTTAAATATCCCAAAAGTAAGTCTTGATGCTTAGGACCAAAGTTGGGCGGAAGTTGTAAAAAAGCAGGACCTAGATTTTCTTCAAAAAATGATACACCTCTCAAAAACTGATTGGTAAGCTCAGTGGCATCTTTAAGCCTTTTAATATGTGTAATGACATCTGTAAACTTAGGACAAAATTTAAATCCATTTGGCACTTTTGATTTCCACCGCTTCACAGTGATCTCATCAGGCATTTTGTAAAAAGTAGCATTGAGTTCTATACTGTTGAAATGTTGCGCATAATGCTCCAAAAAATCAGAGTCTTTAGTACCGAGCGGATAGATCTTGCCCACCCAATCTTTACGACCCCATTTGGCACAACCAATGAAAATTTGAGTGTCCTTTTTACGATTCTCTTTCAACAGATTGATGGTCCCGGGCCTATCCTCTGGCAATGAAAAATCTATACGATCAAGATCTAAAATATCTACACGGCCAAAATCCATACATCAAATCTTATTTACTGCTAAAATAACGATTTAAATGAATAAAATTAAACCACTTAACCTTAATATTAGTGCACTTATAAAGAAGTTATAAATAGAAACACGTAATTTTGTATTTGAAATAAAAATAAATACAATACAATGAAAAAAATTTACACCATTCTTATGGCGCTTTTGAGCGCATATATTACTTTTTCGCAAACGGTAAATATTCCAGATGCCAATTTCAAAGCAGCACTCATTGCTAAGGGATATGACACCAATAAAGATGGCAACATTCAAAAATCTGAAGTTGGCGACATTATCGATCTTAACATCAGCAATAAGGCAATTGCGGATCTTACAGGAATTGAAGCATTCACAGGCTTGTTTTCAATAAATTTCAGTCAGAATTTGCTAACAAAAGTAGATTTTTCAAAAAACTCTTTACTCACACAAATTAATATATCAAATAACAAGCTCGATACCATTGATTTGAGCAAACTTGCCATGTTATCGTCACTCCAATGCGATCACAATGCGCTCAAAAATTTAGAATTGGCATACAATAGTAGCCTTACAACCTTGTTATGTGGCAACAACCAATTGACAAGCCTTGATGTCTCGTTTTTGAACTTATATAGATTTGAGTGTTCTAGCAACAAAATAACAACTTTAGACCTCAGCTACAGTACGAATCTATCGTCCATCATTTGTGGATCAAATTCACTTACAGATACTTTAGATCTTTCAAACTGCCCAGACTTAACATATATAGCTTGTGACTATAATCAACTTACGGGATTAAAAATGAAGGACAGTATCAAGGTGACGACTTTATTTTGCAACAATAATTTACTAACATCATTAGATGTCAACGACAAAATAGAAATCAATAATTTAACTGTAAGTGGCAATAAAATCACCGAACTTGACATTGCTCCCCTTACTAAATTAACACTGTTTAGTTGTACAAATAACAAATTGAGCAGTATAGATGTGAGCCATGCACCTAATTTGTCTGTTTTCTATTGTGGCATCAACAATATTAGTTCTTTGGATCTTTCACAAAATCCAAAACTATCCATTTTTGCATGCAATAGTACCAAAGTCTCATTTTTAGACATTACTAAAAACCCATTGCTAACATCTCTAAACACCCAAGGCAATGCTTTATTAAAGTATATCTGTGTTCCAAATGTTACTACAGCAAGCAACAATACAAAATTCCTAAAAGACGCTGCTACCCAATATACCGAAAACTGTAACGTAGTAACAGGACTAAATATGGACAAAATGGATTTAAACGCAGAAATAAGCCCCAATCCAAGTGAGGAAAGCTTCCATATTACGATCTCAGAACCAAGTGAAGTAATCGTCAGAAATTTGGATGGAAAAACAGAAAACACTTTTTATAATATACAATCATTAAGCTTTGGCCACTCTTACAAAGCTGGTATCTACTTAGTAAATATTAAGAATCAAAACTCTAGTAAAATGATAAGAGTCGTAAAACAATAAAAAATATTAAATAATATTGAACAGGCTGTATATATAAAATGCAGGCTGTTCAATATTAATGCTCTTCGAAAAATACCATTGTTAGCCAAGGATACCGACTCACTCGTACCAAGAAACAGATAATACCCATCTACCTTATAAATAATTGTAATTCACAACAAAGACTACCACCTTTTATTTCGAGATTGCGTAATTTCTTATTATTTTTGCAGAAATTTATCATTTACAATGTTTGAAAATTTAAGTAGCAAACTTGATAAAGCCATAAAGACCCTTAAAGGTCAAGGCCGGATTTCCGAAATCAATGTTGCACAAACTGTCAAGGAAATAAGAAAGGCACTTCTTGATGCCGATGTTAACTATAAAGTAGCCAAACAAGTCACTGACACCATTAGAGAAAAAGCAATAGGCCGCGAGGTCTTGATCTCTGTTTCGCCAGGACAATTGTTGGTCAAAATCGTAAATGAGGAGTTGACCGAATTGATGGGTGGCGAAAAGCAAGACATCAATCTTAAGTCTGATCCTGCGATTATTCTAATTGCTGGTTTACAAGGTTCTGGTAAAACTACTTTTAGTGGTAAACTTGCTAACCTCATCAAAAAACAAGGGCGATCTGTGATGTTAGCAGCTTGTGATATTTACAGACCTGCTGCGATCAATCAACTTCAAACATTAGGAGAACAACTTGACATAGAAGTATACGCAGAGCTAGAAAATAAAAATGCAGTTCAAATTGCAAAAAATGCAGTTGAATATGCGAAGAAACACAATAAAAGAGTTGTCATTGTGGATACCGCTGGTCGTATGGCTGTGGATGAGATAATGATGAAGGAAGTTGAAGACATCAAAAATACACTGAAACCTTCCGAAATCTTATTTGTAGTTGACTCAATGACTGGTCAAGATGCTGTAAATACAGCCAAGACCTTCAATGATCGTTTGGACTTCAACGGAGTAGTACTTACTAAACTTGATGGAGATACCAGAGGTGGTGCTGCTCTATCTATTAGATCCGTAGTTGAAAAACCCATCAAATTCATCAGTACTGGTGAAAAAATGGACGCCATAGACTACTTCTATCCAGACCGCATGGCCAATCGTATCCTAGGCATGGGCGACGTGGTAAGTTTGGTAGAAAGGGCCCAGCAAGCATTTGATGAGGAGGAAACTCGCAAAATCAATCAGAAAATCAGAAAAAACCAGTTTGATTTTGAAGATTTCTTAAATCAGCTTCAACAAATGAAAAAATTGGGAAGTGTGAAAGACATCATGGGAATGATCCCAGGCATGAGCAAGATGACTAAAGATGTTGAAATTAGTGACGACGCCTTCAAACCTATAGAAGCGATTATTAGGTCCATGACTCCCGAAGAAAGATCTAAACCCGAATTACTCAATGGCAGCAGAAAAACTAGAATTGCAAAAGGTAGTGGCACTTCTATCCAAGAAGTGAACAATTTATTGAAACAATTTGAGCAAATGCGTAAAATGATGAAGCAGTTCAACAATATGAATCCTTCTATGCTCAAAGGTTTATCAAATATGATGGGTAGATAATAACAAGTATGCATTTATTTTTTTCTAAAAATATTTCAGGCACCATTATATATTTGCCTGAAGATGAGTCTCTACATGCCGTAAAAGTATTGCGTCTTACAGAAGCCACAGAGGTTGGTGTAATTGATGGCCAAGGAGGATTTTATTTGTGTAAAATATCAAAAGCACATACAAAAAAATGTGAATTACAGATACTTAAACATGAAAGTTTCAATCTACATCGCAAACGAAACATCCATATTGCTATCGCCCCTACTAAAAATTCAGATAGGATAGAATGGTTTGTCGAAAAGGCTGTAGAAATCGGAATCGACAAAATAACCTTCTTACAGTGTGACAGGTCAGAGCGCAAGTCAATGAACATGGACCGAACAGAAAGAGTTGCTCTTGCGGCACTAAAACAGTCACAGCAGTACTTCGCTCCCACCATGATTGACATGACCAGTTTTAAATCCTTCATTGAAACTCACAAAACAATCAATGCCAAATACATTGCGCATTTAGATAGTAACGATAGGAGAAACTTTGTTGCTGAAATACAGGATAAAAAGGATATCCTAATTCTTATAGGCCCTGAAGGTGATTTTAGTCCAGCGGAAATCGAATTAGCAACCAAAGCCAATTTTATACCCGTAACCCTTGGCAACAATAGGCTACGTACCGAAACAGCTGGATTATATGCCGTAACTGCAAGTAACCTATAGCAATTGCTTACACAATACAGATAAACGAAGAAGGCTACCAAATTGGTAGCCTTCTTCGTTTATCTGCCCAATATAGGACAATGAACCATTACTCTTCGTCTTCCCTTTTTAAATCCGCCTCAATTTCATGTAAGAAGATCGCATCTACAGCCTCTTCTTTCATTGGCAGAATATTTAATACTGTATCTAATTGCGAAATTTTAATCAATTTCTTCACATGATCATTCACACCTATAATAACCATGATTCCACCTTCATTAGTATATACCCTATTACCGGTCAGAATCGCACTCAATCCTGAACTATCCACATATTTAACCTGTGAAAGGTCTAAAATTAAGTTCTTAATGCCTTCAGCAGCATAGGTAATAAGTTCTGTTTTTAATACTGGCGATACTAAGGAATCTAGCTTTTCCTCTAATAATTGAAATGTTGTATACCTTTCGTGTTTATCCGCTAAAAACTTCATCTTTCTGTTGAATTTTTACAAAAATAGTAAAACTATTTTAAATAAGACTTAATATTTTTTTCTATTCTATTTATTACATCAGAGGAATTAATCCTCACAAAAGCCTCACCAGTAACTTTCTCATACAACTCAATATATCTATCTGAAATCCCCGAAACAATCTCGTCTGTCATTTCGGGAACTTGCTGACCTTCTTTACCTTGAAATCCGTTTTCAATAAGCCATTGCCTTACAAACTCTTTAGAAAGTTGCTTTTGCGTCTCCCCCACTTTTTGTCGTTCCACATATCCTTCAAGATAGAAATACCTCGAACTGTCAGGAGTATGGATCTCGTCTATCAAGTAAATAGCGCCATCTTTCTTTCCGAACTCATACTTAGTATCCACCAATATTAAGCCTCTCTTTTCTGCGATTTCATTACCTCTTTTATACAAGGCTAGGGTATATTTTTCTAACAACTCATAATCTTCCTTACTTACAATCCCTTTTGCTATAATATCTTCCCTAGAAATATCCTCATCATGTCCCTCCATTGCTTTGGTCGTCGGGGTAATAATAGGATTAGGCAATCTATCATTCTCTTTTAATCCTTCCGGTAAGCTCACTCCACACACACTCCTTTTGCCAGCCCTGTATTCCCGCCAAGCATGGCCAGCTAAATACCCTCTAATAACCATCTCAACTTTAAAAGGCTCACACTTATGGCCAACAGTCACTGATGGATCTGGGCTAGCAATCACCCAATTAGGAACTATATCTTTGGTTGCCTCCAAAGATTTAAATGCAATCTGATTCAAAATTTGACCTTTATAAGGAATTGGTTTAGGCAGAACCACATCAAAAGCTGAAATCCGATCACTAGCCACAACTACAAGTAAATCATTTATATAATAAACGTCCCTTACCTTACCCCGATAAAAACCTGTCTGATTCTCAAATGTAAAATTTGTTTCCTTTACTGCATTCATTTTTTAAACTGTTTTCAAATCAATAGTCTATTGATTCAATTTTGAACGTTTTCTTCCATATATAAAATAGATGACTAGGCCAATCCCTAACCATGCGAATAATCTAGCCCAAGTTAACGGATCAAGGAAAATCATTTGAGCCAAGCAAGCTAATATACCCAAAATCGATACAACCCAAATTCCTGGCACTTTAAAGGGACGGTCCGCCGTTGGATTTGAGTATCTTAAATACAAAACACCTCCACAAACTATAATAAATGCCAATAATGTACCTATTGAAACCAACTCTCCCAATACATCGATAGAAAAAACACCTGCGATTAACGCAGCACACACGCCTGTTAGTATCGTCCCAAATATTGGAGTACCAAATTTGGGATGCACATTACCAAAAACTTTAGGAAGCAAACCATCTTTAGACATAGAAAGAAAAATTCTCGGCTGACTATATAACATAGTCAAAGTAGCTGAACTCAAACCTGCAAGTGCAGCCACTTTAATAAACTTTCTAAACCACGAAAGCCCCGTCCCCATATGATCTACGACATAAGCTGCTGGAGCCGCGTTATTAAGCTCTGAATAGTGGACAACACCTGTCATAATCAATGAGAACAAAACATACAACAATGTACAAATGCCTAACGAGATCAAGATACCTGCAGCCATATCTTTTTGTGGATTTTTTGCTTCTTGAGCCGCTGTTGAAACTGAATCAAACCCTATATATGCGAAAAAAATAACCCCTGCTGCTCTAAAAATACCGACCCAACCAAATTCCATAACGTGGCTACTCTCCTTCTGGATTAACTTAGGTTCAGGAATAAAAGGCATCCAATTGTCAGCATCAACATATTGAATGCCAATAACTATAAACATTACTATTACCAGCACCTTAAATACGACCATGATATTATTAAACACAGTAGACTCTTTAATACCTTTTATAAGTATTAACGTGAGCACAAAGATCAGGGCCATGGCTGGAACGTTAATGATCCCAGTCGTTTGTTGAAACCCTAAATAATCTATACTTGATTTCTCGAACTGATTGACCAAATCTTTAGTGAGAGTTTTCCAACCCTCGTTTGGAACCAATATCATTTTTTGTCCCCATGCACTAGCATATTCTATAGGAAAATGCCAACCAAACTCCTTGAGCGTACTCACAAAATACCCAGACCAAGCAACGGCAACTGTGGAAGAGGAAAACAAATATTCCAAGATCAAATCCCATCCAATTACCCAAGCAATTAGCTCACCCATAGTCGCATAAGCATACGTATATGCACTCCCCGCCAAAGGCAACATTGCAGCCATTTCAGCATAACACAAACCAGCTAGTGCACAAGCGAACGCCGAAATCAAAAATGCAATCACTATGGCCGGACCAGCGTGAGTTGCAGCCGCAGTACCTGTAATTGAAAAAATTCCAGCACCAATAATCCCACCAATACCAAGGTTGATCAAGTTTAACCTTCCAAGTGTTTTCTTAAGATTTGTTCCTCCTTCGTTGGCTTGAGCCCGTATTGATTCTATTGATTTTGTTCTAAAATAATTCACGATAAAAAATATAATTTAATGATATGAAAAAAGACTTATACAGAACTTCAATCGTCTAAATTAGATAAATTTTTAAAAAAAATCTCAATATCCCTATAAATATTATAGTTCTTTGCATAGTCTATCTCTAATTTATAAGAGCTTTCCACATCTATGTTTGGAATACTAACACAAGAAATGATCGCAGGACTTACCCTTTTCAAGTTTAATTTTGAATTTCTAGAGAGACCAATCCAAGTTCTATTACCAACAAATACATTTAAAATATTTTTGACGAAATTTATCTTATTTTTTTGCAAAAATATTAAGATGGGGAAAAAGCATAAACAAAAAAACACAAAAACGATATCCACAAGCCTTTTATTCCTAATTTGCTCTTCTTGTAATATGCTAAAGACAATATCAATAGTATAAATATTCCCTTGAGAATTTGTCGAGTTACTACCAATTATATAATCTGTTTCATGAGGTATTATTTTAAAATCAACTTTCTGATTTTTAGTTTTACTCATATAATGTATAATACCTGTCTCTTATACACATCT
>CAMFLX010000205.1 GCA_945957555.1 uncultured Cytophagales bacterium | reverse complement strand
CATCAGCACTATGCAATTTGACTTGTTTCCATTGATTTTTCTGCACTAAATCAAACAATTGATTAAAGAATCCACCACTAACCTTCTCTTTCAACCACATATCTTCTTGAAAATAGAGCACATAATCTTCCTTAATCACATGTATCAAGAGATACCTCAAGCGGTCAGACCAAGCACCTTTTCCGGATTTGACATTTTGAAAGCCATGAATTTGAGCATCGATACATTCGGTTGCAAAATAGTACCGACACCGTACTTTCCTATCCCAATACCTATTAAAGAAATATTCAAAACCATTATACAGAAAAGCATACCGATCACAAGTATGTACCAGTAAAGCAACGTCCATTGTTTTCATTTCTAAGATTCAAATCATGATTAGTGTCAACAGGAAACACCATGTTTATTACTTAGATTAAAAACAGGCCTTAAAGTTGCCAACCAGCTTATCTTATTTTGAAATTAATTCTCATCCTTAAATCGACACATTTTCAAATTAAAAATATTGCCAAATTCTCGATTCTATTTTATTTTTGTTTATACTCTTTACTAAACATGGAAACGAAAAAGATAGAACACCGACTAGGTACATTTACCTTCGAATACGACGAGTCTAAGCCTTGGACGGAAGATGATGACTTGATGCTCAATAGGTATATGGAAGTATTGGACATTGAGGTTCAACTTAACGAAAAAACGACAGAGGTCTTTAAACTCTATGCGGATCATAAAAAAAACATAGAAACCTTCCGAGCAAGCTTGCTGCCCATCAAAGAACAACTTACAACCGCCCAACAAGCCTCGGATCAGGTATTGGATAATATTGCGATACAAAAACCAAACGCTTATCAAAATTGGACAGACCAAATCCATAACACCCATGCCATCATCACCAAAATAGACAGTGATTTGGACATACTAGTTCAAGAACGCGATACGATCTTAACTCCCTACAACCAACTCATACAAGAAGAAGAAAGCCAGCAAAAATGGGATCAGTTTGCTGAAATCCAACACAAGCACTATCAAAACTACGAAGGCAACTCCATTAATATCTGCAGCTTTGACCATGAGGATCAAAAAATGCGAGGCACCATCACATTTCACAACCATCGCAACCAAGACTTGCTCAACTACTGCGAGAAAACAATCCAAAACTATAACACCCTCATGATCGAAATAGACAGGATCTATAGGATCTGGGAAGAACACGTTAAGCGGGTACGCCTCATTGAACTTATTATTAGCGAACGTGCAGGTATTTCTGCCATATCCATGAACTAAATAATTCAAAGTATTTAATAACATAAGAATCTATTACTCAACATGGAAACAAAAAAGATAGAACATGCCCTCGGCATATTTACCTTCCAATACGACGAGTCTAAACCTTGGACTGAAGACGACGACTTGATGCTCAATAGATATATAGAAATAATGGATATTGAGGATGAGATTAATAAAAAAACTTTCCATATCCTTGGGCTTTACGATGAGCACAACAAAAACATTGAAGCCTTGAGGGCTACCTTAGCTCCTATTAAAGACTTGATGAAAGTAGCACAAGCAGCTACTGATGAGGTATTGAACAATATTGCGATCCATAAGCCTCGCGCTTTCTTGGATTGGGCCGATCGGGTCAATGAGGCCACCGATGCCATAGCCGCTATAGATGAGCCCTTGAATAAGCTTGCTCAAGAAAGCGAACCCTTCATACATCAATTTAACGAACTCGTACTTGAAGAAGAAAGCGGACAGAAATGGGAACAATTTGAAGAAATACAAAAGAGGCATTACAGAAATCACGAAAACAATGCCATTGATATTTCCAGCTTTTACAACCAAGATCAAAAAATGAGGGATACCATGTCTTATTATACCAATCGCAACAAAGATGCGATTAACTATTGCGACAAGGCCATCTTAAACTATAACTCACTCATGCTCGAAATAGACAGGATCTATTGTATTTGGGAAGAGCACGGCAAAAGGGTACGCCTCATCGAGTTTATCGTAAACGAACGATCGGGTCTATCTGCTTTATATATGAACTAGTAATGAATAGGCCACAAGGATTAATGTTTATGAGATAGAAAAAAGGCTGCGCCAGATTTCCTTCCGCAGCCCTTGCTGAGCTATCTAGGCCTTGCCTAAAGGTAAAATTCACAAACTTGGCTAAAACATGATTTGCCCGAAATTTTCTGATCATCCAATGTATTTGCCCTACTCACCCACGTTTGTTAGGACACAAATGTGAGCATAGCATAATCACTACACTTACCAATTATTGAAGACTTGGTAAGTGTAGTATGCCTACAACTTTGGCAAAGGCACCATCAAACCACCACATTTTCCCTGCTTTGCAGCAACTGCCCAAAAGTTTTCATACACTCAAGGCTGCCTCGTATCAGCTCCACAGAACCTTGGGCTATAGCGGTACAGCCTATGAGGTCTCTCTCAGAAGCAGCAATTCGGTCTCCTGGATACAGGGTGCTACGTATACCACTTTCGTCTCTCATCACTATACTACCTTTGAGCAGATGTATCTCATAATTGAGGGAGGGACCCACCTGACAAATCTCTTCTCCATCCCGAAACAGTTGCTTACTAAGACCCAATTCTTTTTTGCCCTTTACACCCATTTCTACAATGTCCCTACCTACTATGGGCCAGATCATCCAGTCGGCAATGAGCCTGAGGCGACGGTCCCAGGTGGGAAAATAATACACCAAAAGGATGCGCCAAAGAATCCAAGCAAGAAGACCTTTGATCCGGACGCCGCTCAGCTCAACCACCGCCGTGCGACGGCCTATGGACACGCCTTGGCCTATGCCCACATATTTAAAAGGTTTGGTGGGTAAGTTGCGGATGACCCTCTGGAGATTTGCAGCAAAATGCTCCCCTCCTTTCAAAGCAAAGATACCTACAGAGGGACAATAATCCCCTTTGGGATGTGGTAAAGCGGCACAGTCTCCACCAGCCCAGATATTGGTATGGCCTTTCACACGCATGTCAGCATCCACAATGATCCGCCCTTTCACATCTTTGGGCAAGTCCAGCTTTTCAAGAACAGGCTGTGCCTTGGTACCTACCGCATTGATGATCGTGTACGTAGGCACACTCATACCATTGCTCAGGTGCACCTGGGTAGCTGTAGCTAGGGTCACTTCTGTGTCTAGCAATACCTCTACCCCAAGTTTATGGGCATGCTTCGCTGCAAAACGCACCAAAGGTGGATGCCCATTGCCATAACCAGAGGCGCCTTTACCCGAATACAACTCAGGCAATATGGTTTTACTTTTACATGCCAAAATAACCCGACACTCTTCCCTCGCAATATGTTGATACTCCCTTTGTGTGAGCAGTCTCACAAAGTCAGAGATTTCGCCTGCGATCTCAGTACCTGCATACCCACCGCCTGCCACTACAAAAGTGAGCAATGCACGCCGTTCCTCTTGAGACCTACAATTGGTGGCCATTTCAAACTGCCTGAGTATATGGTTTTTGAGCCTAAAACATTCCTCGTAAGTTTTGAGACAGTGCCCATGCTCTTCTAAACCTGGATATATCTTAAGGTTATCGGCAGAGCCCAAAGCCAATAAGAGATGGTCATAAGTGAGTTCATACAGGGAGCCATCAGAAGCACGAGAAACGATGACCTTTTGTTGTTGCAAATCTATGTGCTCTACATTTGCAATCTGGATGTCTGCAGGTGCAAAGATCCGCCTCACGGGACTGATGATGCTACTGGGACTCACCCTTCCGGTAAGCATTTCCCCGACAAACCCATGGAAACAGTGAAAGTTTTCCCTACTGACTACGGTGAGTTCGATTTCCTTGCGTTTTAGGGCTTTGTGGAGTTTTCTAGATGCGGTAATGGTCACATACCCACCACCTAGGATGAGTACTTTAGGAATTTTATGGCTTTGTTTCATGGTTTATGTAAGGAGATCGTAAGTGATTCTAATGGTTGAAAGTGTGGAACCTTGTGCATCAGTGGCAGTCACCATCACCGTATATTCCTCATCTTTTTCGGTTTCAAATTCCGAGGCAATACGCACCTCTTCTTGAGCAAATGCGAGTCTGAAAGCATTGAGATCGGCATGCCTTACAGCATATTGCAAATGAGGCTGCTGAAGCTTATACTCTAGGTGCATCCCTCCTAGCCTAGCCATACCAGCACATAAAATTGCAATGGGCAAGGCCGGATAATTGTCAAAATGTCCAAGACATTGAGACGCCTGCACTACACCCAAATTACCCGACAAACGGTCATCTACATACAAAAGCTCTGTGATGGCTGGGTTTACCGTATAAGGATTCTCGAGCTTCGTGGGCAGATCAGCGATCAGGTGTTTTTGAAAAAGCTTCTGAAAGAGCGTGCCTTTGAGCACTTGGTAGCTCACCTCAATACTAAAAATAAGCTGCCCAGTTGGAGTACATATTTTGGTACTACATCTACCCTTTTTTTGTGCCAGATCCAAGTGCAAGGCAGCCGCCTGCAGCAGCAATGGCGCCGAGCTTCTATTTTTGTTTAAAATACCATTAAGATCCTTAGCCCGCTCTACCAAAGCATGAGTAGCTAGGTAGTAGTGTTTCTCCTTTTGAGGATTTTGGAGCGCTAGCGCACAAGAGCCAAGAATGGCCAAATGGCGACCCGCTTCAGGAGCCGAAATCCAAGTGGCTTCGCCAGACAAGAGGTTTTCTACCTGTACTTCTGCTTGTACGATGCCACTGGGCAGCACTTGAATGTTTTCCAGTGCGAGATAAGGGGCGCTTACACATATCAAGTCTTTGATATCGGCCTCCATGTGTTGTTGTTTAGATATTTCGCGTACCATATATGTTTGTATTTATGTTGTTTTGATTGTATGTGTTGGCAACCTTTGGCTCAACTAGGGCAAAATCACCCTCTGACCTGTCTTTGTAGAAAAGCTATATCCATTCATGATATTTGTATATTTTCTGAAAATGTAAAACGGGGCCTCCAAGGGCCCCGTTTGATGTTTATTGAGAAGAAATCACTAGTTTCTCCATGCTCGTTTTTCCATGTTGCTCTATTTGAAGCAAATAGATGCCAGCACCTATCCCATCTAGTTCTAGGTAGCCACTGCCTGAGAAATAGGTCCTTAAAGGCTGACCGTGTATGTCTAGCAACCTTGCTTTGTCTACCCCGTCTTTGATCATGATTTTGTCCTTGGCAGGGTTGGGATAAAAAGAGGCCTGCACAGCCCCCTGTTGTACATCATCAGCAGTAGACAGGAGTTGATATTCGCCAATAAATACATTGACGCCTAAGTTTGTCGGGTTATCTTGGAAGTTCACCCACCATTTTTGCCCATCATATATAGGTATGAATTCATAAGATACGGTCTGTACTTGTGCCACAGAAGCCCCCATCGCATTGTATATGGGCGCTACAAACAATGCAGCATTGGGGTTGTTATTGGCCTTGGGGTGGTCTATATAGATGCCCGTGCTTGAGTTCAGCACTACACAGTTCTTGCCATACACGGGAGTAAAGTGAAACCGTGTCCTTTCAGGAATCTCAATAGCCGATTTGTTTCTGAGCAACCAAGATCCACCCAAATACACTAAACCAGTATAGGCCGTATCATATTCCGAACCTTTCCAAGACTGAGTATACAAGATAGGGGCATGTGGATTGTTTTTCACTACAGGCAAGGCCTCCGAAAAGTTATAGAGCAATCCCAGCCTTTTGGCCGCTGTTACAGAGTCCATCACCACATGTTTGTTAGGTACCATGATGTTGTACACCACATTTACGGGCATATCCTTCTTATCTATTGTATATAGTCCCCATTTGTTGCTGTTCGTAATATAAAACACACCAACCTTCTTGTTTGTAGTATATGTACCAGGATATTTGGTGATGTTCGACACCATAGTTACTATGGGTTTGGCATCAGGTTTACCGTTCAGTGCCGGGTGGTCGATCACTGAGGTGAAATAATTGATGTTGGCAGCAGTAGTAGTATGCGCAAAGGCATCGTAGGCAGTAAAGTCTAAGCCGTTTTCAAAGTAAATGTTGATCGCTACATCTGCAGGGAAATTGCTCCCATTTTGAGTAAATATGCCCCATTTACCCAAATTGGGATTATACCATACGCCCACAGGTATGTTCAGGTTGGTACTGTTCAGCGTAAGGGAGATCAAAGCCTCAGGGTTGTTATTGAGGGCCGGATGATCCAAATAAGTAGACTCGAAGGAAGAATTAGCCGCGGAAGACTTGTGTGTAAAACAGTTGATCCCCCTATGCATGAATATGTTGTAACTCGTTGCCGTGGGAATGGAGGAACCTCCGCATCCCGCGATCCTGAAATTATTGGCATTACTGTTGACTGCTACCGCATTGGTATTACCACCATTTACCTGCGTGAGGAATACCGGTGAATTCAAATACTTGTTCAAGTTCGCATCACTAAGGCTGACCACCGTAGTAGCGGCAGCATTGTGATCGTAAAACAAGCCAATATCTGTACTTTCAGGAATATGTACCACAAACGTTGCACCCACCGGCACAGGGCTGCCATCTGCATTGTATAGCATCCACTTGATCTCTGCGCCAGTCACTTCTGGGTATATAGCCACTTGGTGGTTGTTATACACGGCTGTGGCTACTGTATAGTATTGGGTAACGATAGCCCGAGTAGCGCCTTTATTGTTAAGATCAGGGTGGTTGATGTACGATTGCCCATTACTCAAACTCGTAGTAGTTACTGTATGAATAAAAGATTTGCCCCACATAGAGCCTAGTGAACAAAAGATTAAAGACAAAAGGGTAATTGTTTTTCTCATGATGCTGTCGAGTTTTATGATTGTTGATAATATAGTAGTACAAATTTCGCGGAATGCCTCACACGCATCAATAGTCAATTTTAACTACGGCGCATCCAGCTGCGCTGGAATTTTGAATTATAAATGTTGAGTTTTGAATTGGGGGGCCTTTGCAAGGCTTTCTGCATGCCAGCTTTCCAAGTCTTAAAGACTTGGAAAGTCTATTCGCTATTAGATCATTCGAGGGCTTTTCCCCCATGTCGATGTACAGGACAACCACTTGATTTTATACCTCTGACGATCATTAATCTTTAATTCTATATCTCTTCTCCTTTGCAATGCTGATCACCTCTATCATGTTATGGCAGTTGAAGCGTTGCATCATCTTTTGCCTATGGTTGTGTACTGTATTCACGCTGATCTTCAATTCTTGAGCCACTTGTTTCGACGAAAGTCCTGCTTCTACCAGTTGAATGATCTCCAATTCCCTTTTGGAAAAGATATGGAACTCTGGAACTTGCTCCAGCAACAGGATATTCTCTCCCGATGGCAATTGGATTTCCCCATATATATCGCTTGACATCGGCATCAACCTTGTGATATCAACCATGTAGCCAACACCAAGGGAGATCTTACCTTGTTCGTCAAATTCTTCCAAGCTCGTATTGTCCAATACCCTCACCGCGGTACCATCAGGCTTGAGAACCCTGTAGTTAAAGCGAATCTGTACACCCCTCCTTTCCATTGTACTCAATCGATTGATACACTCAAAAGCCTGCTTGGCTTTTGAGTACATGCTCTTCAAATCTTCGGGATGCATGATTGACATGATGTAGGAAGACACCGTAAGACTTTTTTCAGCGGGATGGCCAAGGATCGCCTCATAGTTTTTGCTCACATACACGTTTTTCTGTGAACAAAAATCATGAATATAGGTAATGATAGAGGTATTGTTCAAGCTAAGTAAATTATTTACATACTTATAAATCGAGCTCTCCGAGGGGAGGCTGTTGCTCCTAAACTTGTAGAAATGTTTTTCCCAGTCTTTGGGACTCATCTCGCGATATGGGTACTGTGCTTGCTTCATGGTTTCACATATAATGATGAAGCAAACATAGGCGAAATAAACAAATGGAGCGTGCCACTTTTAAAAAGTGGCACTACATAAATTAACATCAGGACATCACAGGCACCTGTTTCTTGTATTCTGCTGGCGACATGGCCTTATACTTTTTAAACGCACGAAAAAATGCCGTTTTGGAATTGAAGCCCGATTCAAAGCCCACACCCTCTATAGTAAAATGTTCATATTTTTTCTCCAAGAACAGCTGACAGGCATGCGATACCCTTTGTTCATTTACATAGTCAAAGAAGCTTTTCCCAAAACCTATATTAAAAATGTTCGATACCAAATACACTGGCAAACCAGTTTTATCAGCAATATCCTTTACCTTGAGATTAGGCTCCAAGTAGATCTGCTCTTTTTCGAACAAATCGGCAACCATATCCATTTGCGCAGGGCTAACCTGCACCGGCTCCTTCGAATCCCTAAGCGCTTCTAGCACGGTCACATAGTCCCCCTCCTCTGCATTTACAATAGATACCAAACGGCTCTTATGATCAGTCGCAGTACTGTGCTTCACCGCTTGGTAGATGATGAACCCATAAAAAGTACAGACATTGAGCGTGAGTACGATGTTCATAGAAATCAGCAAGATAGAGGACCAAAACAACCAAATGGGAGCCAGTATGGCCAAACTACCCACATTGAGCCAAAAGGTGATCAAGATCAACTGGCGCATCCACTCTACCTGCGTCTTTGTTTCGTAAGAAAAATGCTCCCCCAGCAGCTGCTTGTGTTCCTTGATCCTCTGATAGCAAATCGGCACAAAAATAAACAGGTGCCCGATAAACAAGATGTCAAATACAATAAACTCAAAGTCTGTAGCAGCAATGACCGCATCGCAATATTGAAGCTGCTCTTGAGCACTGAAACTGAGGTACCTCAGCCAAAAGAAAAAAGGAACAGAACAGTGTAGCACATAAATCAGATTCTTGGGTTTTAAGAGGGAAGTTTTGGGATGGATCACTTTCTCTACATAAAACAACAATAAAGGGCCAAACAAGGGCGATATGGCACTCGAGGGAAATATACCTTGCACCGTAAAGGGGGTATAACCGAAAATCGCAAAAACCAAATGCGTAATAAAAAAGGGCACCGGCACCAAGACCAACAAAGCAAGTATAC
>CAMFLX010000204.1 GCA_945957555.1 uncultured Cytophagales bacterium | reverse complement strand
TCTTCCTCTGTCTCTACTTTTTCGTAAATCTCTTTAGTACTCTTGTAGATCAAGAATAAACCTCCCAAAATCAATATAGAATCTTTGATACTGATGCCTTTGTCAAAAATAGTGAACATAGGATTGGTCAAATGTACCAACCAGCTTATGGTAAACAAGAGCAAAATCCTACAAACCATAGCCAAGGTCAAGCCCCAGATGCGCGCCTTTTTTTGTTCTTCAAGCGCCAACCGATCTACCAAAATAGATACGAAAATAACGTTGTCGATGCCCAATACGATCTCCATCAAGGTCAGAGACAAAAAACTAATCAAATATTCCATAGTGTACGCAATTACGATATTCAATCAAAAATACAAACGCTGCATTTGTCAAACAACAGTAAAACTACTAGAACCCATATTTGTTTCATGCAGCCCACACCACTGTATTAACCTTTGGCCTATTATTTCTCTCAAATTGAGCAGTGGATTGAAACCAAACCGCTCCCTTAATGTATTAGCCAAGAAATGTTCATGGTAAATAGACGAAAGAATTCTTTTAACACACATTCACACCCCTCAAACCGTTTACGGATGAGGTCATATTCCTTTTTACAATTAGTACTATTCATAAAAACCATCTGTTAATGACCCTTAGAAAATTACCCCAGTCGCTTGTACTGGCTCTATTGTTTTGCAGTTCTGCACAAGCCAGAGTAAAGAACATCAGCAACGGTATACTGCTAGAGCAGCCCCAGTACAACGTAAGCGTACAGTTTTACAGCAAAAGTACTGTGAGGATCCAAAAGTGGCTCCCTGGCACCAAGCCAGACACTTCTAGTCTTGTAGTCATCCAAAAAACATTGCCTCAGCTACAGATCAACACACAAGACGCAGACCATGAAGTCATCATAAGTACTGATCAATTAAAAGTTTATATCTCCAAAGATGACGGGCACATGAGCTACCAGTCCACTACAGGAGCACCGCTTCTCAAAGAGAAATCCGCTGCGGAACTCATTCCATTAACCTCAGAAAAAGCCTACAGTATCAAACAAACTTTTGAATTGACCACCGACGAGGGCATCTACGGCCTTGGTCAACACCAAAACGGCCTCATGAACTACAGAGGCGAACAAGTTAAACTGGTCCAAACCAATACCGATGCTGTTACCCCTTTCTTGATCTCTACTCAAAACTATGGAATTCTTTGGGACAACTACTCTAAAACGATCTTCACTGACAACGCTGAGGGCATGTCGCTGTGGTCTGAGGTGGCCGATCACCTGGATTACTATTTCATAGCGGGCCAAAACATGGACAGCGTGATTTCGGGCTATCGCGTACTTACGGGCAAAGCCCCTATGTATGGTAAATGGGCCTACGGCTACTGGCAAAGTAAGGAACACTATGAAAACAGAGACGAACTGCTGGACGTAGCGAGTGAATACCGCAAAAGAAAGATCCCGATCGACAACATCATCCAAGACTGGGACACTTGGGAGGGCAACGAAAACTGGAGCCAGTTGTTTTTCGACGAAAAGAAGTTTCCACAGCCCAAGGAAATGATCGACATCCTACACAGGCAAAACTACCATGTCATGATCTCGATCTGGTGCTCTTTTGGTAAAAACACCCCCGTCTATAAAGAAATGGACCGCAAAGGCTTCCTATTGGCTCCTGTGGGTTGGGCTAAGTTCAAATACTTCGATGTGTACAATCCCGCAGCCAACAGCGTCTATTGGCATCATATCAATAAAGGATTGTTCTCCAATGGGCTCGATGCTTGGTGGATGGACTCTACGGAGCCAGACATTATCAACGCCAACACCAAAGAATCCACTGAATATGAAATGAAGCGTGTACCTAACCATCACAAAGGATCATTCGCTAAATACCTCAACCCCTATTCACTCATGGCCACTGAAGCAGTATACCAAAACCAAAGAAAAGTTACCGATCAAAAAAGGGTCTATATCCTCACACGCTCTACCTTTGCTGGACAGCAACGCGCTGCAGCCACTACTTGGTCAGGAGACATCGGTGCCAGTTGGGAAGTCTACAGAAAGCAAATCACGGCGGGCATCAACCACAGCATGGCGGGTATCCCCTATTGGACTTTTGACATCGGTGCATTTGTACTGGGCAGCTACGGTGGCGTGTTTCACAAAGGTGGTACCGACCCAGCCTACCAAGAGCTCTACACCCGAATGTTTCAGTTTGGAGCCTTCTGCCCTATATTTAGATCCCACGGCTCAGAAACACCCCGTGAGATCTGGAAATTCGGCGACTTCTCCAACTCTTTGATCAAATTCGACAACCTGCGCTATCGCTTGATGCCCTATATCTATTCACAGGCCTATCAAATCACGCAGAACAACTACACGCTCCTACGTGGTCTAGCTATGGATTTCCCTAAAGACAAAAAGACTTATGGTATCAAAGATCAGTTTATGTTTGGCCCTTCGATCATGGTTTGTCCCGTTACCGAGTTCATGTTGCACCGCCCACCTTTGAGTACTGTGCCTGTAGCTGGTAAATACTTCAAAACTTTGGACGGCAAGCCCGGTCTTCAAGCCAAGTACTATAAAACAGACAATCACCAAGGACCAAGTACTGATAAAATCGACTCATGTGTCAACGTAAACTGGTATGCTACAGGAAGACCTGACTATGTTACCGACTCCACGCTTTCCATAGATTGGAACGGCGTATTGATCCCCTCGGAGACAGGCAAACACCAGTTCCATATCAAATGCTACAGCCCCAAAAGGATCAAGATCAATGACAAGGAATTGGCCTTTACCTACAAGAGCGTAGAAGTCTATACCGAAACCATTGAGCTCAAAGCTGGCGAGTCGTATCGCTTTTCCATGGAAATAGAAAACAGTGGCCCGGGCGCCATGCATGCAGAATTGTTTTGGAAGACCCCTTCTATGTTTGAAGCAGAAAGCAAACAGGAACTGGCCGCACAAAACCGCATGGTATACCTCCCTCAAGGTACGGCTTGGATAGACTTCTGGACAGGTAAAAAGACAACAGGAGGCACATCGCTCAAGTCTGACGCACCAATAGACAAGATTCCTTTGTTTGTAAAAGAAGGCGCCATAGTACCTATGGGGCCTTTTGTACAATATGCCACCGAAAAAGCCACCGATACTTTAGAGATTAGAATCTACACGGGTGCCGATGGCAAATTCACGCTGTACGAAGACGAGAACGATAACTACAACTACGAAAAAGGCGTGTTCACCACCATAGATTTCTCTTGGAACCATAAAATCAAAGCACTTACCATCAGCGACAGAAAAGGTACCTTCCCTGGAATGCTCAGCCAGCGCCTCTTCAACATTGTACTGGTAGATGAAAACAAAGGCTCTGGTCTTGAGATCAGCAAAAAGTGGGACAAAAGTATCGTTTACAAAGGCACCAAACAGGTCATCAAGTTTTAAGGCACAGGTTTCATATGAATAGCTCTGGGTTTCAACCCAGATACCAAAAAGATTCCAACGTTCCCAAGGGTTTCAAACCCTTGGGAACGTTTTCCAACACCTTTGGCAACTTTGCCAACTCCTTCCACAGCTCCGCCAACTCCTTCCACAGCTCCGCCGACACCTTCCACAGCTTTGCTAACTCCTTCCACAGTTCCGCCGACACCTTCCACAGCTTCGCCAACTCCTTCCACAGCTTCGCCAACTCCTTCCACAGCTTCGCCAACTCCTTCCACAGTTCCGCCAACTCCTTCCACAGTTCCGCCAACTCCTTCCACAGCTTCGGGATGCCTTTCTTCCTTTTGTCCATTCCTTCGTTTACTGTTTGTGTAAACCTATTTCAGGACAAGACCTTCATTTTATATGCTTGCGCCAGGGGCTTTTGGATTTTATACTTTCTACTTACCGAGCCTTGATTATTGGCAGTGGCTAGCTTAATAGTAGGAATCCGGGTCTGGAGACCCTTGATTATCCTTACTTCGAGATGCGCTGCGCTAACATCAACAGCAAGGGGTTGTATCTCTTTCGACTGAATTTCATACCCCTTCGACTGAAATTGTATCCTTTGAAATATCAACCCAAAACCCAACATCTAAAACTTATAAGCCTGGCAAAGAATATAGGTATTATAAAAAATCCGGGACTGAGACCCTCGAATATCTGTTGCGTCGACATGCGCTTCGCTAACATACCGAGCGGAGGGCCACTTAAATCAATAATAAAAAAAGACTAAATCTTGGTCTGAAATTAATGCTTGCTTTACCCAACGATTATAGACTCTATTCTGTCCTTCTGTACATTTAAAGGTTGTTTCTTCTTCCCAATATTCTACCTGTAATGTTTCCCTATTAAACTTAGAATTTCGCCTGTTCATGGTCCACCCCTGCTCTGTCCACTTTTGAAACAGCTCTTTTGATTTTTCAAAATTCTGTTTACGAAGTATGTAAACTAAAGGAAAATCTCCAGAAACTGGCAGTATTGGATTTGTTTTTAAACCAAAGAGCTCAAAGATGGGATCTTGGGTAAAGGGAATACTGCCCGCATCTAAAGGCCTCCAGTCTGATGGCCCAAGGAATTGTCCATTCATAGAAATTAGTCGTTCTAATGTATACCAGTATTTGTGAAAATCTTCTGTCTGAGTTATTGTACCCAGATAAAAATCCTTGGCGAAAGATTGGTGTTCAAAAAACTCCCAAGGCCCAAACTCACTACCTACAGAAACACTTCCAAACAAGGTCTCAATATTTTGTATGTCTACTATGTATGTTGCTATATGGTAACTCATATTATTTTCTTAAGGTCGTACTGGAAATCCTTTTCTATGATCCATTTGGGGATATATTCTGATTCAACACCAACCTTAAGCCCTAGGTCATGCGCAAGGCAAGATAAAGCCAAAAGAGGCATGGACACCCAGGAGTCACTGTCATTTTGACCATTCATATCCTCATCTAAAAACATATGATGTTCACAGTAAAACTCGTAATGTTTCTCTAGTCCCTCCTGAAGATATTTGTTAAACTCCTCTTCGTTGCCATTGATGACCGCCGCAAAACACTTGAGCTCATAGTACATTATGTACTTTTGCATCTCCTTTCCATAACTATCCATAGTTTTCAGGAAAATATCTTCCTTATCTTTTAGAATACTATTGATGTCTTCTATCGAAGCACCTTTGATGTAACTCTTCCAGAAATACGTGGTGTCATCCCAGAAGTCTGCTTTCTTTATCTCATTCTTCAAAACTTCACTTCTTGTAAGGGCATATATATAACTTATCATTTTCAAATAGCCGAAAGAAGAAATCTTCTCTTCTACCTTTCCCTCTGTTTCATGGACAAGCCCATCATAGGTGATGGCAACACTCTTTCCATTGTTATTTGCCAATTCAAAGACTATTCTTGCTATTTCTGTGGCACTAAAAAGAAACTTTTCAGCCCATTCCCTTTCTTTATGGTATTCTGCCTTAAAAAAAAAACCAAAGAAACCCTCATTTATCCCTATCAAGGGGACATTAAATGAATTTGACTTAATGTGATTTTCTAAATCTTTAAATCCTTTTAATGCTCTTGGGAAACGAGAATCTTGATTTGTAGCTTTATGTCTTTTTGTAATATCCATGTTTAAAAATTTACAATAAATGGTGTAACCTCTATATCCTTCAACTCCCCTGCTGGGCGAGATGTTCACGTAGTGGCATCTCGCCCTTAAAGATAATTGAGGTTCTCTGAACAAAGTCTATTGAGATTTTCGAGGTTAAAGTAGAAACTTGATTAGTACACAAAAAATTTGCAACTGTACAACAAATCCTTCCAATAGATCCAATCCTTTTGTAAATTATCATCCCTATAGCCAGGATCACAAAGCGCCCAAGTGTTTTGTGTATTACCTATTTCTTGTTTCCAACCAATGGCCACCAACATATGGCTTGAAGTACCCACAAGTACTGGTTTTTGATTATTAGCTACCCCATCAGTGATATTGTTGGCTATACCAGCGCTGCACCCGCCCCATAAATAACACCAATTAGCACCATAGGTATAGGCATATCCTTTTGTGCCTGCATACATTGATCCATAATGAGAATTCCAATAGAATGTATAACCAGCGCCCGAACTACAATATGTTCCGCAGACATTGCGGCAGTACATCTGAATCGGATCCACTACAGCTCTATTTTCTGGCGTGGTACGATTGATAGGACTTGGATTGCCACCTGAAGTGGTTGGGATCAAATTTGATTTGCCAGCATTCAGATCCCACCAAAGAAAGATATTGGCCCATGCATTGTTATTACATCCCGAGTAGCAATTGGTATTATTAGGACTTTCATTGGGCAACATTTGTGTATAATGACCAATGTCCCCAGGTATAGTCACTTCGTTGTAAACTTCTGCTGTCCTAGAACTTTCCAATCCTTTAGAAGTACCTTTACTATTCATATCTTTACGCATCTCACTGGCATCTATTTGTCTGCCTTCATCATAATAGTACTTAGGAAACAAAGTCTTCAGCGCTTCATAATCTTTAATCAAGAAATAGTCCTTACCCTCTATAGGTTGCTGACTTGCGACTATAATATTGTTTTGTGGATTTTTCGAATCATATGACACACTTCCATTGATGTCACTTTTCCTGTTAATTACATACGAAGGCATTTCTCCATACGATGCTATTTGGGTGCCATTATCGTCAAGTACAAAATAGTTGATACCAAACCTATATACCTTACCCTTCTCAGAATCCCCCTTAAGTACCCTAGAGGAGTGGGGTACACCATAAGAATAATTCACCAAAGGATAATCCTTGTCTGTAGCACTCAGCAACACCCAGCCTTTATACGCACCAGCCAGGTCCTTAAACCAGATTTCGTAATAGGCCACTCCCTCTATCCCATAAGCATAAATGGGCTGTATTCTGCAAGGATTCATTCCTGCAAACTTCCCTTTGGCATCATGAACTTCCAAAAACCATTTAAACGTGGAAACAATTTTTATCGAATCCAAATCGGAATCTGCATGTTGCTGACGATAAGTACTTACGAGCAACTCTATTGGCAAGGCATGAGTAGCCAACACAGCTTTTGTATCATTACTGTTTAGTTGAGGCTGTGCCTCTTTTTTGGGGGTGACACAAGAAGTAATTGCAAGGCCAAGCGCCACGATAACATTGAGCAATATTAATTTATTATCCATTTTAAGTAATTTATATTTTTATAAATATCATCAAAAAAATAAAAATACTTACTTGTGTTTTAAGAACGATATATATTGAATCATAAACTCATGATATCAGTTTATGAACGTCAAAACTTAAATAAAAACAGATAATTACTATTCCATAGCCCAACCAATCTACAATAAGTTTATTAGTTGTTTTCCCATGGTAGCGCACGATTTACATATCAACATCAGCAACAAAGTCACAACTGTACGAAGCATCAGGACTTGGCCACTCCGTACAACTCAATGATTTGAGAGTTTCTAACTCGGATTCTCCAATAGCACAAGGGGGCCTTTGCGCAATTTGAGTTTTTTCTCTTTGGTCTTTTCTCTCAATTCTAACTTCTAAAGTTTATTATATGCTTTCTTACAAAAAGGAATGATCAGCCTGTGGTCATGTATAGCCTGAACACAAATGCACCCGTCAGCATCTTTAGTTTCAATGACATACAGTCTTTCCCTATTCTCCAATTCATCTGTAGCCGAAGGCCGGTAGCCCAGTGTTATCACAAAGGTATTGCCATGAGTATTGCTCAATACCATGCCTTCTCCTTCGTAGTCGGGGTACTCTATAGAGTTGTAAACGATAGACAGTCCCTCATCTTTCATTAGTGCATCAAGAATGTCTTTGATCCATTCATTGCCTATCTGGTAGAAATATTCGAAATAATCATGTTGCTTTTCTTCTTTTTGTTTGAGCAACTTATAATCGACCCATCCCTGAGTTTCGATGATTGCCAGCGTATTTTGCACAACCTTTATTGCCCATTTTATATCATGGCTTATTTTAAAGCTCGATTTGGTAGATGAGGTGTTTTCCTCTTTATCTACAAGTCTTGTTAAACGAGTGAACGGCAAATAGTCTTGAAAGTCTAAATGATTTGGTTCCTTGGTTTTGTAATTGATCAAATACCCTCTTAGACTCAAGGGCGAATTAGTCACATAGATGAGCTCAAATCTATATTGTCTCTCAGGCTGGTCATACACAAAGAAATAGAGGTCTTTATGCCCTAGTTTGGTTTTTCGGGTGTAGGAGCCATACTGGAAGTTTTGAGTAAGCAAATAACTTAATTCTTTATCTAATGCTGTTTTAATCAGAGTGAGTTCTACTACGGTGTCCATATTGTTTTCAGGTGAAGAATTTTAATGTTACAACATCTACCTCAATTTCGCAAAATAAAGGCGAGAATTTCGATAAAATAGCCAGCAAAGCTGGGGTTTATAGTAGAGCGTTGAGAGCTACTCGGCAAACCTAGGCGGTCTCAACTTTCCAAAAGCCATCCAGCTACACTGGTTTACAAGTTTTAAATGTTAAGTTTTGAGTTATTATGAAAACCAAGGCTTTTGCTACTCTCCAAGGGTTTTAGACCCCTTGGAGAGTTTTCCATGGAATGCAGCCCCATCAAAAGAGGGACAAAAGTTTTTATCATCTCCCTACCCTTCCGATACTCCGAACGAGTTCTTCAAAGAGGGAATTCCCATCCTAATTTTTAAATCAATGTATCACAATCCTTGTATTCGACATGCGCTTTGCTACATGATCAAATAGCGGTTACCGTAATCTGATAACCAATAACTTTACCTACATTTACGGGATCACCTGAAGCTTCTTTACTGTGGATTGATTGTTATGATGTACAACTAAGAAATATAATCCAGGAAGCATATCGCTGAGATCCAACTCGATCTCTGTATTTGTGCTGGTAAGAGTCTTGATGATTTGTCCCGAAGCATCACTAATACGCAGTTCGGCCATGCCCTCTAAGTTTGGTAAAGTTAGCGTAGTTTTGTGAGCACTTGGATTGGGGTAAAGCCCAATTTCACCTTGACCTGTATTATCCTCATCTTCTAAACCTCCATCGACTCTGGAACTACTTACAGCAGTACTA
>CAMFLX010000203.1 GCA_945957555.1 uncultured Cytophagales bacterium | reverse complement strand
TTCTTTACCAGCTCATCTGTATAGATTTTTCGCGTAAAGACATCTGCCCAGCCCATTCTGCTGTTCGCCATGTTTTGCGAAGCAAGCATGTCGAACTTGTGATATAGTAGGTTCTCTGAACCGTATTTTATGCGGTGGTTTAATAGTGTAGTGTGTGATTTCGGTTCTGGAACTTGTATTATTTGTTTTCGTAGAGCGTTTCACTAACTTGTGGAACAGCTGATTTATGTTAAATTTGGTTGTTGGTCAAAAGACCAACAACGGCGAAAAAAATTTTTTTACCAACAGAACAGTTTTTGATGAACTGCTTAAACTTATAAATACTGTTCGGGAGAGAATAAACATAGGTGTAGGTAATTTAACAGATTTATTTTGAAATGGATTATTAACATATTATTGATAAGCATTATAGCTTGTGCAGCACAGCCTCTGCCTGATTGTGCTGGAACCACAGCTACAAAGCGATTATTTATTAAAAGTAATCAAAATTTGTTGTGCACTGGTGTTGCCCGTTCTAATCCTATTAATTTAGATTCAGCAAAAACGAGATGCTTCAAGATAGCTGAATATAAAATTAATACAATCAATGATCAATGCTATTTTGATTTGAAGGTTTATAAAAATCTAATTGATTTTGATTTGGAATGGAACAAAAAAAAGATAGCTCCTCATATGAAAATCTACATTAGTGGGTTAAATTTCAAAGATGCTGACAATAAATACTATGGAGATACCTTTACCTATTATCTTGAAATTCCCGAGTTTATAGAGGGAGAGTATTGGATAGATGTTTCAAAGCAAATTCATACATCAATTTCAGTTCCTTGCCGAGAATGTACTGAGAATCATGAAAGCCGCGGAGAATTTATAAAAGCTGTTAACATAACACCCTACTATTGGGAGAAAATCACCAAAATATATATAACACGCAAAAGCTTTTCGGATAATCATGTCTTGATAAATCCTGGAGATAGTACTTACTTGAAAATTGAATATGATGGTGATATGGGATATGTTTGGACTTCAGGTTATAGCATTAATGACAGTCTAGCTGATGGAAAATACGAGGTTTATCTCAATGATAAGTTAGAAAGAATTTTTTACTTTAAAAACCATAGAAGAGATAGTATTTGGATTCATTTTTATGATAAAAATAAATATAGTGAAGAAACTTACCGTAATGATACATTAACTTTTCCAATAAGATTTTATAATTATGATAAAAAACTAATAAGGATACATAATGGGTATAAAGTGAAGATACATGATGGGTATAGAGACAATTCAGGACCTTTTTTTGGGTATAATGAAATTTACTATATTTCTGGAAAAGTAAAGGAGCGTGTATTTATTTGGTATTATTCAAGTCATATTACTGAAAATTATGATGAAAAAGGAAGAATTACCATGCTAAAGGTTTTTAATGACACCCTAAAGGTAAAACCTAGCAAGTCGTATGCAAACACCTATCATCAATATTTTCATAAAGGTAAATTGATAATAGAAGTGGCTTACTCAAAAAATAAGATTGAAAATTTAATTATATACGATAACAATAAAGTTCCCATGTTTTCAAAAGGTACTGGTTTTAAATCTAAAATAGATACTAAAAAATAACAGATATGGCAACACTACATTATTTTACTAATTACTATATTACAATATGAAACACGTATTGTTTTTAATGCTTTTTATTCAGGCTCTTGTAGGCTATGCAAACACACAAGAAGACACTGCCAAATTTCAATTGCTAATACCCAGCGTAAACCTGCATAAAAAAACTATACTACATAAAGATTGGCATTATTATGCGGTAAGTAAAATAAACTATAAACAAGACCCAAACGATAAATTAACAAAAATCCCTAGTAATAATTCCTACAGGCAATCTTTGTTAGACTGGGACAGTATTAATATCTTCAGTTTTTATCAAATCCCGTTTTATTTTTCGGTAAAGGAAATTGATTATCAACTTTTAAAAAAGTTAAATAAAAGATATTTTTCTGATACTTCAATTTCATTTATTGTGGGTATGAAAGATTCTGTAAGCTTATCAAAATTTAAATCAATTTTTATTTGCTACTCAGATTCAATAGAAAACCGACAAAGCAAACTTAATTTAAATTCAAACAAGAAAATTTATATCGAAAATGTAAATGATTATGTTAGTGACGGAGGACCAGTACCTATAAATTACCTAGAAATTGATGGAAAGGTTTTAGATACTATTATATATAGCTATAGAGTTTCATACACTTACAACCATACGTTTCGGTCTGGTTTTCTCGATGAAGACGATATAAGTAATGTAACATTTAATGATGATCCAATGCGTATTGACAAAGTTATTTTCCCTCAAATAGCATGGGTGGGTTATTTTAATAACGACGAATTTCCCGACTTGCTTCTAAGGCATTACTATCAAGGTCAATATACTTATCAATTGGTACTCACAATAGGTAAGTATGATGATATAAAATGTTATTTTTCCATTGACAGTATTAGGGTTAAATAATAGTTACTTTTATGAAAAATAAATTAAACATGTTATAGATTGTATAAAAACTACTTAATTATTTTAATTTTCCCGCAGTTGCTCGGCTCCAGCCGACTGCGGGAAACTTCAAACCTTCATAAAAAAGCGGTTGGAATAGGTAATTCCAACCGCTTTGTCTCAGACTCCTTCAAAGCCCAGTCAGGGCTTTACTTTGCTACTACACAGCCATGGGCTTCAAGGCGATGTTGAGCTCCTTGGTTTGGCCTCGCTTGATGGTCAATACCTGACTAAAGGTCTCGTAGCCCTCCTTGCTGACCTCGAAGCTGAGCGTACCCGCCTTAAACTCACTGATCTCGTAAAAACCAGTGATGTCGCTGAGGCTTTCCTCGCCCTCCACCTCTAGCAGGTCGCAGTGGGCACCAGAGAGGTCCTTGGCAGTAACAGCGTCACTGATCTTGCCACGCAGGGTCGTATGCCTCACCGCAGGGCGCTCTATGGTTTTGGCCAAGATAAACTCTTTCACAAGGTCTTGGTGTGTATCTCCGTATTCGCTCTTGAACAGTTTTTCAATGCTTTCCACCGTATCGTCTACCAGCGCAAAGAGTTCGGGCAGGCTTTGGTTCACGACTTTCTTGCCCTTCTGTGCCACAGAGGTAGTGGGCAGGTTTACCTGTGCTACAGCTATGGCGGCCTCGAGTCCATCCAAATGCTCCTTGGTAACCTTGTAAGGCAGCAGCGCATCTGCATGTTGCTTGAGCAGTGCGAGTAAGTTTTTCGCCATCATGATCTGATCCATCTGCGATTTGTTAAATTCTGAGTGTGTGAGATCGAAGGTCGCCAAGGCTACATGGTTGGTCGTTTTCTTGGCCCAGACATAGGCCTTGTCGCAGAGCTTGAGGCAAAGAGTTCTCACGATGAACAGTTGGGCCAGTTTGGCATTGCTGAGTCCTTGGAGCCCGTTACTGGCAGACTGTGTGGAGTTCTCCAGTTGCAATTTGCGTGTAAAGAAGTCGGAAACTTCTTCCTTAAGTATGGGGAAGTCGTCCCATACGGAGGCGTTGCTAGAAAAGAATTGTGCTAAATTGCCATAGGATAGAAATTTAGCGGCTAGTGTTTTGTTCATATTACCGAAATTTAAATTATGTATCTATAACGTAGATCTGATCGATTTATGATATCGCAAAGGTGCCAGACTTAGTGAACAGGTCAATTGACTGAGTTAACCAGCAGTGTTGGAGTGTTAAATGTTGAATTATAAATGTTGAGTTTTAGCTTGGGATTACAGCGCGATGATGACTGAAAGTAGGGTGATAATGTGCGAAAGTAAGGCGATGATGGACGAAAGTAGGTCGATAATGTGCGAAAGTAAGGCGATGATAACTGAAAGTAGGCCGATGATGGACGAAAGTAAGGCGATGATGGACGAAAGTAGGTCGATAATGTGCGAAAGTAAGGCGATGATAACTGAAAGTAGACCGATAATGGCCGAAAGTAGTGAGATGATGGACGAAAGTAGCACGATGATGGACGAAAGTAGGTCGATAATGTGTGAAAGTAAGGCGATGATAACTGAAAGTAGGCCGATAGTGACCGAAAGTAGTGAGATGATGACCGAAAGTAGCGCGATGATGTGCGAAAGTAGCACGATAATGTGCAAAAGTAAGGTGATGATAACTGAAAGTAGACCGATAATGACCGAAAGTAGTGAGATGATGGACGAAAGTAAGGCGATAATGTGCGAAAGTAAGGCGATGATAACTGAAAGTAGGCTGATAATGACCGAAAGTAGCGCAATGATGGACGAAAGTAGTGAAGGAGTGTTGAGTTGTAAATGTTGAGTTTTAGGTGAAAGACTTGAAAAAAAAACCAGCTGCGCAGGAGTGTTAAGTTGTAAGGCTACGTTGAAGCATTGCAACTCAACATGATAAGGTTGAAATCCTTCTATGCTCTATCAGGGAAAACACGGGATTTATAGAAATTCACCTGCCATTTCTTGCAAATAAAAAACAGATGTCGTAACATTAAGTGTTATTTAAATTAACTTACCATTGTTGATACTTCAAACATATCACACGAATTACACGAAAGGACTTAACAAAGCAAGTCTGATAAGAAACGTCATCAGGTTAGATAAACCAGAAAATCAATTATTAAAGATATTCACGCAATTGCGTGGATACAATTGTTAGCATTCATTTTAAAAACAATAATATTTACATTCTAAAATATTTTAATATGAAAGACTATATTCCATTAATTCAAACAATTCTTTGGATTTTATTTTCGTTGGTAATACTTATTCTACTGCGAAAAGAGATCAGGTTAATATTAAATATTGTTACAGAAAGATTGCTATCAGGAAGTGGATTTAAAATTGGACCTTTAGAGGTTGGAGAATTGAAAAGCAAAATTGATATAGTTGAAAAAGAAGTAGCTAGTGTAAATGAGAATGTTTCTAGATTATTTCTATTGACAATGGCTGAACCAATGTTTAACAATTTAAAAAAAATTAAAACAGGAAGATTTGGAAAATATACATTTAGCAAAGGGCTCGAACGAGAGCTTTATCATCTTCGTGATATAGGTTATATTGATATAGAATCTATTCAAGCTATACCAAAGGAAGGCGAAGATTTATCTGAATATGTTAAAATAACCGATGCAGGAAAAGTATTTGTTCAATTACGGGAAGAATTTATTGATAAAAATAAATAACGAAATGCTAACATGCAATATACAAAATTGGGGTTTCATAGGTTATTCAAGGGTCGTAGCTTGCATCAAGTACTATGTAGCTTGATGGTGAATCGCTCCGTAATCACCAACTTTGTATATTGTCACCGTTGTAGGTAATGCAACCGACGGAGTTCATTCTTACTAATAAAAGAAACAAGAATTACTCAAATGAAATATGAAATTAAAAAGCCTGCAAACAAACACCTGCTTGTTTTGGTACATGGACTTAACGGGGCAGAGACTTCTTGGAAAGGAAACGCGATGAGATTCGTCGAAAATCTTGTACAAGAACAAACTATTCAAGACAACTTCAATATTGCCATTTTCACTTATGAAACAAAGATTTTTAAAATAAATTGGCTATCCAAAATCATCAACCTAGTCAAAGGGTTTCTTCGAAATCGCCCAAATGAGGATATAAAGGGATTTAATGTAGGAATTAATTCTATTTCTGAAAACTTAGAATCTGAGATTAGAAATATTCATAGAAACTATGAGACAGTTTCTATCATTGCTCACAGCATGGGAGGTTTAGTCACCAAAAGTGCTCTGACTTGGATGACTGATGATGTCAGAAAAAAGATTGAATTATTTATCTCTCTTTCAGTACCTCATATTGGCTCTTACCTAGGCCAAATTGGATCAAAATTATTTGGCGATAATCCTCAAATTATTGACCTAAAAGGAATGGGTTCATTTACAACGCAATTAAATCAGAGATATGCCGACCTCAAACCTAAACCTCGAATTGTCTATCAATGGGGGAATCAAGATTCGGATGTTGTTCCAAGGCAATCCGCTATTCCACCAAATGTTTCAATATACGACACAATTACAACCCCTGACGATCATTTTTCAGTTCTATTAATCAAAGACAGAGCCAATAATCAGGTTTTTGATAAAGTGATTGAAGAACTTAAAATTGTTTTACAACCTTTCTCAGCAATAGATGTCGGTGTGTCGGAAGGGACACCTTTTAAATTTTTTATTGAAACACTCGCATCCAAACTAAATTTCAAAGTAAATTTTGAAGGATTCTCCGAAAACGAACTAGATTCTAAACTTCGAGCAGATAATATTAGCAGTTCCACAATTGAACAGCTGTTTTTTGACGTTGCTCGCCTTACTATTGTTAACTTTCCAAAATTCATAGTTAATAGGGAAAAAGGAACTTTGAATTTTATTATTTCAAAAAGCCAGTAAATGAGTAACCCAGAATGCAAATGCTTAAAGCCAGAAGGTGGTGGAACAAAATGTCCTCCACAACATATTGCCTTGTGCATAAGAGGAAAAGATAAAGAGTGTTATGGAGAATGCATACCAATCCCTAATACATTTCGATTTGAAACAGTTAAGTTTAAAGAATGGATGACTGATAGCATCCAGCAGCAAATTAGTGATTACATATCAACAGTCTTGGCCCAGGAAAACCGACACGATTCTTTTTGGTTAGAAAAAGATGTTGAGTCCACTTTTCAGAATGGAGGAACGATCACATTTATGAGTCCAATTGGCAGCATAGACGTTAGATTCAACTTTCAATTTAAAGACGAAGGTTTTGAACCTGGATCTTTTCAAAATTTCCGAGAATTAACGATGTAGAATGCACTACATACAATAGCTAAGTTTTCCCCGTGAATGCGGGGCGAGCTGTGGTTGGCTGCAAGCCAAGCCATGAAAACCGTGTTGAACGCGACCCCGCTAAAGCTGGGCAGGCTCTTCGGTAGCGGATTTTTAGCTTTACTCAGCTGCGCAGGAGTGTTGAGTTGTAAGGCTACGTTGAAGCATTGCAAGACTACATGATAAGGTTGAAATCCTTCTATGCTCTATCAGGGAAAACACGGATTTTATAGAAATTCACCAGTCATTTCTTGCAAATAAAAACCAGATGTCGTAACATTAAGTGTTGTTAAATTAACTTACCATTGTTGATACTTCAAACATATCATACGAATTACACGAAAGGACTTAACAAAGCAAGTCTGATAAGAAACGTCATCAGGTTAGATAAACCAGAAAATCAACTATTACGGATATTCACGCAATTGCGTAGATACAATCGTTAGCTGTGATTTTAAAAACAAGACGACATAATGAGTAACATAGACAAAATAATCGAAGCTATTAATATTCCTAAGCGAATAGTTGATAACGCAGAACTCTTTCTTAAAAAACTCTTGGGACCAGCTATTGGACAAACAGGAGAGTTAATAGCAGACCAAATAAGATATAGAAGGTTTAAAAATCAGGTTGTTATTTTCACAAAAGCCAAGGAACTTTTAGAATCAAAATCAATCGAGCCAAAACAGATAAATCTAAAAACTCTATCTCCGCTATTAGAGTATTCATCTCTTGAAGAAGACGAAAAAGTTCAAAATATTTGGTCAAATGTTATTGCTAACATTTCAAGCTACGAAACAGAGCAGTCCTTGAATCTAAAGTGTATTGAAATATTAAAGGAAATTACACCTGACGAAATACTTATACTTGATTTTTTCTTTGAGAAATTTAGAGTAGATGAAAAAGTCACACTTGAGAATTGGAAAAATCAAAGTTGGTTCAAAGACAGGACTTCAGTTTATCCGGACAATTCAATTTTTGCACCTTGGGACTTTAAGGAAACTCTTCAAATGACTCAGGAGCAGCTAGACTTGTATATCGACAGATTAATTTCTTTTGGTGTTATACGGTATGAACAACCTAATTTGAGAGAATCAAAAGAAAATGCTCATATTCAAGATATTTTTTCAGGAACGAGTCAATCTGTTGAACTGAAATCATACGAACTTGAAACATCGGAAAGAGTTCATTTCACGAATTTTGGTCTCTATTTTGTCAAACTCTGTAAATACGAAAAGTAAACTATGAAAAATTTTATTGGACACATTCACGACACAAGAAAACTGAGTAATGCTCAAATTGAAAAGGCAAAAGAAACAATTAAAAAATTGTTGCATTTAGACACAGTTGAAATTAAAAGCAATGGTGGCGAGTTTTATGAAGTTTCTACTGACGACTCAAATATTGTTGATTTTAAAATTGACAGCTACAATTCCGATAATATTTCGTTAGTAAAATATCAATCTTATGATGACGATATGAAAAGAGATAATGCAGGTGCAATTCTAACAAGTGCAGACATTAAATCAAAAGAATAAAAACCACAGCTAACAGGCGTTTGCCGCAATGGGGGCTGACGTGGTTAAATCAAGTGCAGTGCTTCTATCAACATTTGTGCTTGGTTGACAGTGAAGTGCTCCGAAATCCCCCACTGCGGCAAGCGGCAAAACGTTGTAGAGCATTTAGGTAAATGACGCCTCAAGAATATAAAACAAAATGGGCAAGCGAATCACCACCATACGGTACGTTTGACGACTATGTAATTTTCGAGTCCTTAATTTCAAATAATAGATATCTAGTTCGTCCTGAGGAATCAGATTATTTGATGAATAAGTTATTTGACAAATGGCAACAGAATAAAATCGATTATATACATGTTTTGAAGGATTGGAATGAATGCCTTGGGGCATGGAATGGCGGTGGAATCACTTTAATTAAGGACTTGCCGAAATTCATTGAGGCGATTAGATTAATTGACTTAACTGACAATAGTGAAGGATACGGTGAAATGACAAGTCAGGATATTGGCCACCTTGTAGAATTTCTAACCAACCATCAAGAGGAAGAAATTTCAATTCACTGTGAATAAACGCTCTACAACATTGTGTGCTATACCGATGAAACCTATAATCACCTACATATTTTTAATTATAACATTTGTTTCATGTGGACAAGTGAATAATAAATCTATAGACGAAAAAATAGAATATTACCCAATCAACCAAGATCAATTTACTTTTTTAGTATTCAATAAAGTAAGTGTTGATTCCTTTATAAATACATATGAAC
>CAMFLX010000202.1 GCA_945957555.1 uncultured Cytophagales bacterium | reverse complement strand
GAATATTGACGCAGGGGCTGTGAATATTGACGCAGGGGCTGTGAATATTGACGCAAGGGCTGGGAATGTTGACGCAGGGGCTGCGAATGTTGACGCAGGGGCTGTGAATGTTGACGCAGGGGTAGAGGCGAATGCGTCTGTTTGTAGATTGGCGATACAATCGCTTTTCTCGCCAGTCCGCGTTACAAATGCATGACGATGGGGCGCCAGCAGTCATTTTCAAATCAATACATTCCCAAATTTTCAAATCAAAAACCACCCACTTTTTGCGATTTTCAACCCAAACATAGGATTGGCTTTTATGAAAATTGCTTTGTAGGTTTGTCCTATATATAGCGGCACCAAACTTGTATATACTCATACATAGACAAGAGGAAAGCCGCTGATCATAAACCCAAAACATAAACAAATGAAAAAGATTACACTTTTACTATTGGCCTGTATGGGCCTCTCGCTTGTAGCACAAAACACACCTTATGTGCCACCTAAACTTGAATATGGTGACAGCATTGCTGGTGCAAAATCCAAACTGGTGATTTATGGCCGCATCATTAAAAATACCGAGTTTTTGGTAGGTAAGGATAAATATTTTAACCATAAGATCAGGATTTACCGTAAGTTCAAGGACGAACTAAGCATAAAAGATACCTGTGTGGAGGTCGTAACTTCTTGGATGGATTTGGAAGGTTATGCGGATATTTCTAACTGGAATCCTAGTGTTGGAACCAAAGGCATATTTTTTATTACACACAACTCGTTCATGAAAAACAAGCTTGGTTTTTATGATGGTGACAATAAATATATGGGGTTTCACGATAAAAGTGGTTATGGATTTAGCCATAAAGATTTTCCTAAAGACTTTCAGTTTTACCAATATATAGCGCAGATGAAGAGCCTCAGCGTGCCAGACTCCCTTGGTAACGAAGAGGCATATTACAAAAGGATGAAGGCCGATAGCATAGCAAGAAGACAAATGCTAAGGAAACAATTTGCAGAGGAAAGGCTAAAAGTCCAGAGAGAAAAGGCTTTGAAAGACAGTTCGGAAGCCAAGAGACTAATAGGTACAACTATTGCATGACAGCCATTGAGAATTTATAAATTTGAAATAAAAGAAAACCCCAAAACATAAACAATGAAAAATATTACACTTTTACTACTGGCCTGTGTGGGCCTGTCGCTTAATGCACAAATAGCCTCTATATCAGATCAAGAACTGGTTAGAATATCGGACTTCGTTTTCAGGGGCAAGGTTATCAAAAAGGAACCTTTTATATCACCGATCACTCATTACAAATACATCAAATCCACAACGACTGTGAAACAGGTGTATAAAAACAAAATTGCATCTAAGGATACTATCGTTGAGCTTCTTACCTATATTGATGAAGTACAACACTCCGAAGTGCAAAACTTCCACCCCGATGGAGAAGGAGTATTCTTTCTAATTAAAGATACGGTAAACAAGGGATATTATAAACTTCCTTGGGGACAAGTCTCAGTACTTAGGTTTGACAAAAAATATGGGCATTGGTTCAATGAACATGTCTATAAAAAGGAATATGTACTCTATGGTCATTTGTCAAAACTGGAGGGACTTACTATTCCTGATTCTTTAACAAGCGAAGAGCTGTTTACCAAAAGGCAAAAGGCTGATAGTCTAGAAAGTATTAAAATTCGCAAGTTACGAATAGAAGAGGATAACAGAAGAAGGCAAAGTGAAATGAGCAAGAATGACAGCTTTGCTCAACATAGCAAAATCGATAGGGCGTATTTTGACAGTTTAAGTTGGCAAGAACAAAGTAAATACCGAAAAAAGCACATAGCGGCACGAGATTCTGTCATTAACCTCCAAAAGGAGCGTGATCGTAAAAAAAAAAGCCCAAAAACCAAGTGAAAGAACAGCGGCGGTAACGATTCATGTACGGTTTACAAATCCGCAATACACGCCCTCTTCAATAGGTAATGGAATATTAAAAAATTTCGAGTTCGATGTAGAACTTAGTTCCTCACAGCAGGTATATCTTGAAAACTTACCAATATGGATTAAGTATAATGAAAATGTTTTCGGGTCACATGCGGCAGGCAACAGTAACATTAACCTATTATTCAACAATAATGCTGATTACGATCGGCCTGATGACACCAAGGACGATATAAGCTCAAATGAAATGGTTTTTGTCTTGGGTTTAGACTACACAAAAAACACAGTGACGACAACTGTAATCAAACCAACTTTTCAGAAATTTGCACATGTAACAATGCGAACAATAAACTGTTCAGAACTCCCTAACGTGGTTATTGGAAACACTCAAAATATGCTCAACGCTTCAATGTATGCGACTGCCCCAAATGTGCCTTTATCTGGGGAACCAATAGGTTTCTTTACTGATATCGCAGCCCAAAACTTTACATTCACGGACTACTGTGGACCAACTATTAGAGACTTTAACCCAAAGGTAATTACCGCAGGGACTAGTACAGTATTAACAATTACAGGTACCGGATTTGGTTCAACTGTAGGTGGTCTGAAATTCGTCAATAGTAATACTTTAGACAAAATACCAGTCTACGGGATAACGATCCAGACCTGAAATGGAGTGATACGAAAATAGAATACAAATTACATTCTCGTTCTGACAGCAAAACAACAGCAGGTACAGGCACATTCAGGTTGATTACCGATAACGGAGATTCGACAGATTCAGACTCCTTTGTTGGCTTGAACAATACCATCTTAAAAGTTGAATATTCGATTGTGAACTTAAAATACGAAAACGGCAAAGACTATCCCCCTTTTCCCGCTAAAACTGAAGCTGACAATGGTAGTCCAATCATATTCAGAATACAGAACAATCCCAACTATCCAAAAGCAATGCCTGTAATTGTGAAAGCAATTAAAGACGTTGCTTGCTATACGTGTGTTAATTTCTTGTGGGATACCGTCCAGAGAAAGGATATCAATTACGGAAACATGGATGACGGTATTCCTACTATTAGCTTTGGCTATGATGACATTTTGATATCCAATCCCAATTTTTTGGCTTATGAGATCACTCAGGCACAAGACCTTTGTACCAGAAATGTTGACAACTCCCAATGGTCATACTTCTACGATGCGGATATTGTGATTGACTATCATCGTACATTCAGTTATGACACTACAGGTGCGAATCTTGCTCCTAATGAATATTCCTTTTATGAAGTGGTATTACACGAATTGGGGCATGCTGCGGGATTATCACACATAGTAAGTGATTATCTACTCATGAAACCTAATAGTTTGAAAGGGTCATCATCTGCGAACAGATATAATCTATACAAGCATGCGGATGAGACACTTATTCAAGGTGTTGATTGGATGTTTACAGCAAGCAATAGAATAGATTTTACGGGTTCAACTTGTACAAACTACTATCGAATGCTTAAAACGGCTTGCTTTGATGAGGTTTTGGTTGACGACCAAACTTTCTTCGAATCCATTCAGCTCTATAACAATCCTACTGCCGATGGTACGGTAAGTTTAAGGTTCAAACTCCTGAAACCAGAGTTGGTTTCTTTCAAAGTGGTTGACCTGATGGGCAGAGCCCTACAAGAACAACAAAAAGACTATACCTCCACAGAGGTTGACGAAGCTCTCGACCTTGGCAAACAGCCTACGGGCGTGTATGGCCTCATCGTACAAAAGGGCAAAGATGTACAAATGTTCAAGATCGTGAAGCAGTAGTAGTGTTTCATCCTATATTTCTATTCTAAGGTCTGTGGTACGCAGACAATAAGTGCAGACCTATTTTTGGCTAAAGCCATTTGATTTTTTGTACTTAGTCCACGGGTTAAAACCCGTACAATTAACTTTCCGCAAGCCCATGCTGTCACAACTCTCCAAGGGTTTCGAACCCTTGGAGAGTTTCCCATAATTTGACGCAAGGGCAATGAGTCTTCAAGCAGGGGTTGTGAGAATTCATGCATTGGTAGAGATGCATTGCATGCGTCTGTTTGTAGATTGGCGATGCAATCGCCTTTCTCGTCCGTTCGCGTTACAAACGCATTAGGATGGGTTTTCGTTCGTTCTTTATGCTACAGACCGAGGTGAAGAAACTGTTTTTAATGAAAGATTGAGTCAGCAATGAACACAATCACTATGCTCAGAAACAGAACGCATACCACAGGTTTGGGACTAAAGCCGAGTATCGTCGGTATTTTTTGTATTTTTAGGAATACGATAGATAAAATTATAATGGACAAGGAGAGGATAAGCCATTGTGTATTGCTCCAACTGATTTCACGATTGATACAATTTAAGTCCATAAGTTCTTTTTCTCTATGTTTGATGGCACTGATATATATCCGATTAGGGTTTCCCTCCATTAAATATTCATAAGCCTCAGGTTCTAACTTCACAGAAATAAGGTCATTCTCTTTTAAGTTAAATATTTCTTGAGAGGAACATCTTAAATTTCTCAAAGGGATTCTGAAGGGATGCTTAAATTGTGCGGTTTGGAGTTCATACCACTGCCTTGAGTTTTTACCCCCAGTTCGTTTAAAAATGGGCGCATGGGTGACCCGCAGATTATCGATGTTCTTTAACTCCGTAATTTTCTGTACCGAAAAAATAAGAATGTAAGACATGACACATGCTAAAAGTGTTCCCAAAACCAATATTAAAATAAGTAGGCCCTTCTCTTTTTGCCATTTTTGGGTGTTGTCGATGGTAGCTGTCATCAGTTGTTGTAATCTGAACGTAAATATAGGAATTATTAATCTAGGTTTTCTGGGCTTAAGAAGTTCTCAATGATCATGGGGTTCGCCCCCTGTTTTTGAAGATGTAAAAGATAATTATCTTGCTCAATGTATATTAAGAGAGTATATAAAAAGGTATTTATACACAAATTTTGTAGAGTTAAATAAAAGAGATAAAATAATCCAAATTGCGGGTTTTAATAAACAACAGCTTATAAGTAATATTGAAAAAAAATAATTTTATCCCCCCACTAGCCCTCGTATGTAGTGTATAGCCCTTGTTTGAGCGTAGCGGTAACGAGGTCGGTTGTGGGGCGTTTCTAACGCCAATTTATATAAAGCAATACAATTGCAAATCTCGTAGATACTCGTTACAAACGAGTACCATTGGGCGTATTAGAACATTATATGGATTTTTGTTAAATTTGGTTGTTGGTCAAAAGACCAACAACGGCAGAGGCTCACTTGAAGGGATATAAATTTGTTTTGAGACTTGGTGGCTAATTGTAATGAATGAGTTTTTAAAATGGGTCAAAGGTAATTTTGAAAAAGAAAAAACACGTCCTTGATAAAATGAATATACAAAGTAAACTTCTGAATATATATAAGTATATAATAGTATATATATATACTATCACTTGTTGTTCTTGGATTTTTTAGAGATTTCATAAACCACACAGTCTCTTATAGTATTGGTTTTATTGGTATATGTTATCTAATTCTTACAGCATGTTTAGTACCCATTTATTTAATAAGATGTTTGTGGTTGTATTATTCTTTTAATAAGGATAATCATCAAATACTTAAACAGGAAAGATGGATAATAGTGTTGAGTGTTATATTTTTCTTACTTGAGCTTTTTGCATTATCGTTAGAAATTAGTCCACTTGAATGGATATAAATTTGTTTTGAGACTTGGTAGCTAATTGTAATGAATGAGTTTTTACAATGGGTAAAAGATAATTTTGAAAAGGAAAAAGCACGAGCTTAATAAGATGGACATGAAAAAGACTTTTTTAAAAGTATATAAGTTTACATTTAAATATATATTTATATATACTGTGTTTTTTTTCTTTCTTGGATTTATGAACGATTTTGAATGGATTAGAAAAAACTTTAAAGAATTTATAAATTTATTGGTGTGGATATATTTCTATTCTGTAACAATTGTTGCATGTATGGTACCCACTTATTTAATAAGATGTTTATGGTTATACTATTCTTTTAATAAGGATAATCATCAAATACTTGAACAAGAAAAATGGATAATAGTGTTAAGTGTCATATTTTTTTTATTTGAGCTTTTTGTATTATCGTTAGGTACTGGCCCACTTGGAGGAATATAAATTTGTTTTGAGACTTGGTAGCTAATTGTAATGAATGAGTTTTTAAATATTGAAATCTAAGAAGCGGAAGAAAATACCCCCTTTAAATCGAACAATTGTAATGACAAATAAATTAAAAATATATAAAATTTTAATCGCTCATGTGTACATACCTACACCGTGGTCTGTGGCACACCATAGCCGTCACCCCTATGGTGCAAGCATATAAAATAAAGGTCTGGTTCAAGCGTCCGCTTGGACCTATCTTTTTTATAGCGTCCGCTATTTTAAGCAAGAACGGTAACTAATGCTATGGCAAACGTATATCAATTGTCAAAATATTGCGAAGCGGACGCTTCAGTGTTTTAAGTCCAAGCGGACGCTTGAACTATCCCAATTGTTCGGAGTCTTCCCGTAGGGGCGACTCCGAACTCAGAGATAATCTAGTGTCTTGTCCCGATTTTCTCGGGAGTCTCCAGACCCGGATTTTTTGCGGTAGTATATGCGTTGAGGTATAAGCCCTCCTGACCATTTGGATTTTTAATAAATAAGCCTTAGCATTGAAGTATGAATACATCAATGGCTTTGCCTGAGTATCACTTTATGAAATACCATAAAAACCTGCGAAAATTCTAAAATAGACGCCATAGAAAAAGAGAATTGGCGTTTGAGCTTTTACATATCATAAATTACAAATAATGAAACTACTAATAGTTGGCGCTCTGATGATCATGTTTTCATCAAATCTTTTAGCACAAAGCAAACACATTGAGCAAAGTACACCATTTGAGAAGGTATTGGTTTCTATGAAATCGGATTCAGTTAGGTTGTTTATGAGTTGCTTTACCAAAAGCATTGTTGGTGGCGAGAATGATGAAAAAATATGGGACAAAAGATTAAATGAAGGAAAAGAAAAGTTTAAAGCACTATTTGGTCAATTCAGTCTCACGGATTTCACCTATACATTTGATAAAAAAGAATCGAAACTCATCATATATTATAAAAATGAAGAGCAATTTAAAATGAGGGTGGTCAAAGAGAATGCAATTTGGAAATTAGATGAAAAATAAAACCTAACTGGGTGTAACAGTCCGTCGACTTTCGCAAAGGGGCGTCTACGGACTGGCCAATCTCGCAAGTCTAGATCGTTCTCTTTTTGAGTAATTTGCAGGAGTCATAGATGTTTGGGCAGGATACATTTCGGTGTAATTGTTGGATATAAATTTAGGAATTGTTATTTTAGGAGGGTACTTAATGCATGTATAAACCTTAGGTGCATGCTACTATACACTTTTAGTTATCACAAAATTAGACGACAACCGTACATACAATGAGGTTCTACATCGTTATCCTAACATTGCTGTCATGTGGTTATTTCATATATGGCCAAGCCTACGAGAGAAATGATCGAAAAGTAGTGTTTGTGGATGGGGCCAATCTGAGAGAAAAGGCTTCATTGAACGCCAAGATCATAAGTACCCTAAAGCAAGGTCAAGAAGTCATTGTTTGCCATCGTGGATATATAGCGGATACGATCAATGGAGTTATTGCCGTTTGGTATCCGGTTCTTCATAATGGCAATTTGGGCTACCTCTGGGAAAACACGCTTGCAACCAATACATTCACCCACAGTAATGGAAACCGGCTGTTGGTCAAGAATGATGCCAAAGGCTTGAGCTATAAAGTGCTCCAAGGAGACAGCTTGATCCGTACAGGTTCCTATCCTGACAGGCCCTATTCTCAATATACATATGTTGCCAAGGTCCATCCTCTTTTTGCAGTCCCAAACCATATTTACTTCAAATTGGCCAGTTCAGATTTGCTGTATTCTTTTGATGGGCTCCATGTTGCCAGCGCAGGCCGATGCGACAAGGAAAACATAGATAGCTTTCATCTTTCTGCTCATGAAGAAGTAAAAGGGCCTATGGGATCTATTGTCAATGGGGACAAGGTCAATTTAAGAAGCGCGCCTAGCACCAATGCCAAGATCATCGGACAACTACCCAAATATACTGTGATACAGGAGATTGAACAGCAACAAAAGCGAGAGACGATCAATGATGAAGAAAACTATTGGTATAAAATAAAGTGGCAAGGGAAAGACGGATACATCTGGGGCAGTTTTATCTCCAGCCCCCTCATGCATATTTATGATAATGATGACAGGAATACGACCTATCTCTTGTGTCAGAATGGTTTGTTTGTTTTACGAAAGCGCAAAATAGTGGCACATTGCAAGTTTAAGTGGGCTGTCAATGATGAAACGCTCCATTCTTTTGGAGATTTGGGTTTTGGCTCAGGATATGATTTTGTAGCCATAGAATCCATAGCACACAGTTGTGGCGAGTGGGGAGGTGACACCTATTATCTTTGGGATGGGAAAAACATCAAACGTTTCTGCTCTAGTGGTGGTGTGGGTGATGGGGGCTTGAGCGATGGTGAAGAGTATACATTCCCTTCGGAGTCAGGTGGTATTCCTGGGAAATTAATCAAATACTCCTACGCCTATGAAATGATAGAGCTTATTCCCATAGACCCCTGTGAAACCGACTATACGAGTGCTATTGGCTACCAATCTTCCGCTGTCATGGGTTATAACGGTGATACACTCGTGGAACTGCCTTCCAAACATGCCGACCTTAGACTGTTGGTACAACATAAATTCCCAAAATATCAGCTCATACAATATGAATTTGGAGATATCAATGCCGATAACATAGAGGATGTAGTATTTCAAGTAAATATGTATACACAAATCAAGGACAATAATGGCGATTATAGAGACTCTTATAAAGTTAAAGTCGGCGTTGCTATGGGTACCAAGGATGGGAAACTAGAAATCTTCAGTACGAATGAGCACATGGTTAGTGAATATGATGATTCAAGAATCAATATTGCCCTTAACAAATCCAATATCTTAATTACTTCTTATTATGATACAGGTGAACAGGTAGGATATCAAGAAATACATAGATTAGGCAGAAAACTGTACAATTTCGTGTACCATCCTACAGACCAAAAGATCTATTGGGAGTCGGTCTCTACTATCGATGCAAACGGCCTGAGGAAATCTACGTTTAAAACCAAAAAGATCTCCTTTGAAAATACCTGGAGTTTTAGCGATATAGGCGAATATCAAGAAAAATAAAGCTAGTTATTTAACCTGAATTCGGGATAAGGAATTGTTTATGAGCCGACGCACTGTGGGCGG
>CAMFLX010000201.1 GCA_945957555.1 uncultured Cytophagales bacterium | reverse complement strand
TTTGATTAGCATTTTGTCGCAGTAAATTTCTAATGCGTATTCTGGGTTAAATGTCCCTTAAAACACAAAGTGTAACATTGCTCTCTATTCGTCAAAGACACTCTCTTATGTACTAAAAACACCCATACCGTAGGTGAATTTAATAATGTAATATACAAAAACATTAACGGGTCTGGTTTCGAGCAAGCTCGTCTGCACTTGTTCCAAAGAAGCTTCTTTATCACTAGGCCCAACTGGTTGAGCGGTGTAAATCATGGGCGATTGTTCTGCAAAATCTTGCTTTGAGCCCACGCCAATATAGGGGGCACCAGCTGTATTTACACGATTTTCTGTACTTGCCGCATCGGTACCTATACCTCTCAAAAACATACCCCTCAAGTCTGGCAAATTAAAGGTATCACCGCTACCTCCATACAGGTAACCCAAACAAGTAAATAGCTCTGGGTACATAGATACACCTAAAGACCTACCGTCGCAAACCATCCAGCCATAAGCTTCTATATCTGTCGAATTCCCATCTCCCCCTCCTATTGGGCCAAGATAAGACATTACTGCACCAACGGGCACTTGAACTTGATGAATCATATTTGTATCTATTATTTTACCCAAGAATAATCATTAGAAATTTACTGCGACAAAGTCTAATGCTTAATCTGGGTTTAACATTTATATTCTGAATATAAAACAAAACCTGCTCATGAATACATGAGCAGGTTTTGAGAGTGCAATCTAGACTTAATGCGCGATGGCTACACGTTGTGTAGATCGTCCTTCATTGGTTTCTATTTGCAAAAGATATATACCGTTATTGACATCTCTTACATCAAGCTTGGCTTTACCTGTATTCATCTCCCATGTTTTCAAAAGATGATCGGAGAGGTCATACAGTTTGATGGTTGACCGGTTTGTCAAATTGCTTTCAACCCACAACTCCTCATTACTTGGGTTGGGATAGACCTTCAAGGCTGCATTCAACTCCGAGTTATTCACCGCAGTAAGCATAGGAGGCGTTACCACAAACTGGTGCATCATACCGCCGTCTTCATGTGCCAAGATATGACAGTGATACATGTAGCAATTTTCTGGAGCTATAGGTGTAGCGAAGTCGTTGAACTGCATGATCAAACTGAACGATGAACTATCAGTAACAGGTGCCACATCCTTAGGGCCTCTCATATAAGGAGGTACATTCATGGTTTTACCATTCACATTGGTAATGGATGTAATGAAGAAGTGGATGTCATGAATATGGAATGGATGCGCAACTGTACTGGTATTGGTTATGTTCCAAACTTCAACATCGCCCAAGTAAATGGTATCGTTGATGACTTCCATTTCGTAGTTGACGCTATCTATAGAAAACGGCGGGCTGTTGGGATCAGAATTATACAACAAAAGGCTTTTGTTTCTCGTCACAGCAGTTTGCTGTGCATTTGGAATATTGTAAGGAGCAAACACCTTAGGGAGCATACCTAGCTTACCATTAGCAGTTCCTACATTGATCTTCATTAAGGCCAAAGGCGTCGAATCAAAGTTTAAATTGGGCAACATCCCTGCGGCCGTATCAGAAATCACTGTAGCATAACACCCTGGATCATTGAGGTTTGGACCTCCTGCAAACGAAAGTACTTGATCGTTACCCACCATCAGGTTACGCATGTTCATCAAATACAGGTCATGCCCTTGTAGGTTACTTGCATCAAACACGATCTCATAGCGCTCTCCAGACATGATCATCAACAGCGAATCAAGATTGCCTTGTTGCTGCGGAGGTATTCCCATAGCATAGGGCTTATCCAAATAGCCCGCATCAGAAGCGATGACACTAAAAGGTACCCAACTATGAGCCGATGAATCGCGCAAGAATAGACAATAAGCACGTTCGCTGCTTCCATTGAGAATTCTAAATCTCGTATTTTGTGCAGGCACATCCAAGTAAGGCTGCCATGTACCGTTGACCAAAAAAGTAGTCCCCATAGAGCAGGTAGTATCTATCTTGTCATGAGGCATACTCATCTTGCCATGAGACATGTCCATAGCTGTATCTTGAATAAAAAACTTGTCCTGAAGGATCAAAGGAAACTCATCCACACCATAAGTATGTGGCAAAATATTCCTAAAGGGGTCATTCTTATCTTTTAAGAGGATCATACCGGCCATACCCATGTTTACCTGCATCATAGTCATCATGTGTAAGTGCGGATGGTACCACATGGTGGTGGCATCGTCTCTCACCTTAAACGATGGATACCACGTTGTATGAGGCGGAATAACCTGATGGGGCCCTCCGTCATTGCGAGGAGCAACATGCGCACCATGCCAATGGGTTGTAGTCGTATCCATTAATTGGTTTTCAACTGCCATGGTAACAGAGTCACCTTTCCACCAAACCAAGGTCGGCCCCAAGATCCCAGGGTTATTCGTCTTCGGATTGGTGTAACTCATGGTCTGTACTGGTAAGGTATCTCCTGCAAATGCTGGAAAACCAGGAATGACCGAGGTCGTAGCTCCAGGAAAAAACACACGCTCCGTCTCTTTGATGATTAAGGAAATGGTATCGTGATCTGCCGTAGATAAAGTGTCGGGTATAAACAGTTTTTGGTTAAAACTTTGAGACCAAGCCTCTGATGGAAGGCCGATACAACCCAATGTTAAGATGAAGACCAAGGTCTTCGCAGTCTTATGCACATACTTTGACTGAAAAATGTTTTTGTTGTTCATACGATATTTTTAATGATGTTTTCAAACACCCCTGCGAGTAATGAAGGTCTATCTACGGTTATCTAGCTATAGAATAGTTAAGGAATGCAAGGGTATTCTCTGTCTAAAAAATGCTTTACATCAAATTTACATAAGAGATTTGTTCTCACAATAGCAGTTGCGTCAATCCAACTAATTTAGTATGTTTGATCTATATATTTTTTTCCTGTGACTAACACTTTAGATATCTTTCGTAAAAAAATGGAATTGGCTCAGTACAGCCCAAGAACCATAGTATCCTATCAAAATGCCGTAAAGCTGTTCTTTTCGGAACACGATCATAATAGCTTACCAATAAACAATATAGCCCATTTTTTGAATACCAAAATCACCAAGGAACAATTTTCCCCTTCTTTTCAGAAACACTTCTTAGGTGCCCTAAAACTCTATTACAAACTAGTATATGAAAAAGAAATAGAGATCAACCATCTGTACCCAATTCGCACAGAACATAAGCTTCCTTCAGTACTAAGCGAACAAGAAATCAAAAGCTTACTCGAAGCCACTGACAACCTCAAACACAAAACCATCCTGAGCTGTATCTATGCGGGAGGTTTGCGATTAAATGAACTGATCAACCTCAAAGTATGCGATATCGACAGCAGCAATATGACTATTAATATTTGTCAAGCACCTTTGAAAAAAGCCCGTAAGATCATGCTTTCAGAAAAGCTATTGATACTTCTAAATGCATATTTCTCAATCTACAAACCTCAAAAATGGTTGTTTGAAGGAAGTACGGGAGGCCAATACAGCCAAAGGAGTGTGCAACAGATTCTCAAAAAGAGTCTTCATAAATCCAATATAAACAAACCTGCCACCGTACATACACTTCGTCACAGCTTTGCCACCCATTTACTCAACGCCGGTACAGATCTCCGGCACATCCAAGATCTTCTGGGCCATAGCAGTATCAAAACAACGCAGATGTATACTCATCTTGTCGATACAGGCAAAAGATTCATTAAAAGTCCCTTGGATAATCTGTAAGGAATATGTGCAACAGCTGAAATAACCAATAACTTAACCTGTGCCTAGTCAATAATTTTGTTACTAGTTCCCCTTCACTTATTTTTACGTTTTATTCTTATATGAAAAACCACAAAAACGCGCTGACATTTATCTTCATCACGGTATTGATCGATGTCATTGGCTTAGGCATCATTATTCCAGTGCTTCCAGACCTCATCAAAGAGCTTACTGGAGAAGGTTTGAGTGAAGCTTCCAAATACAATGCATGGCTTACCTTTTCTTATGCCATCATGCAGTTCTTCTGTTCCCCTATCTTAGGAGCGCTGAGCGACAAGTTCGGCAGAAGACCCATCTTACTCATTTCTCTCTTGGGTTTGGGTATTGACTATGTGTTCCAAGCTATTTCACCAAGTTTGGCCTTACTTTTTGTGGGAAGGATCATTGCAGGCGCAGCAGGTGCCAGCTTCAGTACGGCTACAGCGTATATAGCGGACATCAGCGAACCAGAAAAAAGATCACAAAATTTTGGCTTGATTGGCGCCGCATTTGGCATCGGCTTTATCTTAGGACCCATCATTGGCGGTTTGTCGAGCAGTCTTGGAGTAAGGGCCGCTTTCTGGATCGCATCTGGCTTCAGTATTCTTAACTTTATCTATGGCTACTTTGTCATTCCAGAATCACTTGAGCCTCAAAACCGTCGCAATTTTACATGGAAGAATGCCGACCCGCTAGGATCCTTCAAAAACCTTAAGAAATACAAACTGGTACTCGGACTCATCATTGGCGAATTCCTCATCATGCTTGCTGGTAAATCTGTGGAACTCAACTGGAACTATTTCACCAAATACAAGTTTGATTGGTCCAATGCTACGATCTACTATTCATTGGCCTTTGTGGGGGTAGTCATTGCCCTAGTTCAAGGCTGGCTCATTCGCCTCATCATTCCTAAAATCGGAGAAAGAAAAGCCGCTTATGTGGGACTCTTCTGTGAAGTCTCGGGGCTTACGCTTTTAGGCATGGCCACTCAGGGCTGGATGATGTTTGTGTTCTTGATTCCATACGCATTTGGAGGCATAGGTGGGGCGGCGATCCAAGGCTTGATCTCCAACCATGTGTCTAACGACGAACAAGGTGAACTCCAAGGCACGATCAATGGCCTGAACAGTCTAACGTACATCATTGGCCCACTACTCATGAACAATTTGTTCTACTACTTTACCAGTAAGTATGCACCCTTTGAATTCCCCGGTGCCCCCTTTATCATGGGGTCTATACTCGCCTTTATCGGTTTCTTCTGCTGCCACATCACTTTAAGAAAGGTCGAATTCAAAACCAATGTATAGGGCATGTGCGGTATAGCTGGCATATTTACCTCAACACCCGAGCGATTCGACACCGAGAGTTTGGTGGCTATGAGCAAGAGCATCGCCCACAGAGGGCCTAATGACGAGGGCTTTCTATTAGTAGATACCGAACGAAAGGTCTCTAGGCATTTCCATAGCGACACCAATGCAGCATCTATACAAGTACACCAGCTTTCCGAGTTAGAAAGCACTAAAACCTTTAGTTTAGCGCTCATTCACAGACGATTGTCGATCATAGACTTGAGCCCGCTAGGTCACCAACCCATGAGCTACGACAATGGCAAGTTCTGGATCGTATTCAACGGGGAAATCTATAATTACAAAGAACTGCGTACAGAATTGGAGGCACAGGGACATAGCTTCCAAAGTCACTGCGACACAGAGGTGCTCCTTGCTGCCTATAAAGCTTGGGGCGTGGATGCCTTGCAACACCTTAACGGTATGTGGGCTTTCAGTATCTACGATGTGACACAAAACATTCTCTTCTGTGCAAGGGATAGGACGGGCGTGAAGCCCTTTTACTTTGTAAACACCGATGAATACTTTGCCTTTGCATCCGAAATCAAGACCTTGGTGGAAACGAAGGGCATTTCCCAAAAAGAGCTGAACCACAAAGCCATTTGGGATTACTTGGTTTGGGGCATTATAGAAAACGAAGAGAACTCCTTTTGGAAGGATGTTTTTGAGCTCAAGCCTTCTCATTATCTTATTAAAAACCTTAGGGACGGCAATCTGCAACAACACAAATACTACAACCCTATGTATGGCAAGAGCAAGGAGGCTTTTGCAACTGATAGCGAACAAACTTATGTGACCAAGATCAGACAAAAGCTAGATACTGCCGTACAAAGACGCCTAAACAGCGATGTCCCTGTAGGTGTATCGCTCAGTGGTGGCATGGATAGTTCAGCAATATGTGCCATTGCTCAAATCGCCTACCAACAACAATATGGAAAGAACATCAGCGCCTATACGGTGTCCTTTCCTGGTTATGTAGACGACGAAACGAGTCATGCTGAAAAGGTAGCGCAAAATAGTAAAGTCAATTGGAACAAAGTAAGGCCAGAAGACAAGATATCAAGAGAGGTCCTTGAAAAAATGGTGTACCATCAAGACCTTCCCTTTCTGTCAATCAGTCTCTACTCCCATTTCAAACTGATCGAAAAGGTAGCCGCTGACGGCATCACTGTGTTTCTGGAGGGTCAAGGTGGCGACGAGCTCTTTAGTGGCTATCCACATCACAACATCGCTGTCTTAAGGGAAAAGATCAGGGGCATGAAATTCAAGGATTTCTGGCACACGCTCTCTTTGCATCAAAACTGTGGTTTCTCCAAGGCCTACCTACTGAAGACCCTGGCTAAAAACATCTTGCTCGACAACTTTGGCAGTAAAACGGAACGTCTCTTGATCAACAAGCATGCAGAGTTTAAATGCCTGAATGCCAAGTTCAAACAAGAACATACGCAGCGGCCCACTTATGCCACTTACAACACACAAGACTTGCACCAAAGCTTGCGATACGATACGTATGGCTATTACCTCAAGTTCCTGCTGCGCGCCACCGACAGAACCTCTATGGCACATGGTGTAGAGTGTAGGACTACTTTTGCAGACGACGTGGAACTCATTGACTATGTGAATAGTATCCCTTCGGTATACAAGCACCACGAGGGCTACCCTAAATATCTCTTGCGCAAAGCCACCGAAGACATTTTACCAGAAAGTATCTCTTGGCGTAAGGACAAAAAAGGCTTTGCCTCTCCAGAACGCACTTGGCTCCTCAATATCCTTGAAGACTTCGAACCTTATTTGGAGCAGGATCTCAGTGACTTCTTTGACAAAAAGCAGCTTCATGAGCTCTTTGAGAGCTACAAACGTAATCCCGAAAACTACTACGATATGAGGGTTTGGAGGATCATTAATTTCATCGTCTGGAAAAAGGTCTTTGTTAAATAGTGATTAGCGTCAAAGAATTACATTTACAAAATTCTTTTTAATTTCATACTTAAACCCACATAGACATCAAACGTTTCCGTGATGATTGATCAAAAAACAGCTCTCAAAGACCTACAAAGGATCCCAGGTGTAGGCAAGGCTATCGCAACGGATCTATGGAATCTGGGCTTCAGCTCCGTAGCTGCATTGAAAGGACAGGATCCTGAGGTATTGTATGTATTACACAACAGACTGCGAGGGGGAGTGCAAGACATCTGTATGCTCTACACCTTCAGATGTGCTGTATATTTTGCTGAAACAGCTGTACATGATCCTCAAAAACTAAAATGGTGGCATTGGATGGATCCCAAAAAGATGAGCAGTATTGCCAAGGATGCTGAAATTAGAAAAAACAAAGGCTTATAGACTTCCAGACATAAAAAAGATGCAGAAAACTAGTTTTTGGGAAGATGTATACGAGGTTGTAAAACTGATCCCCAAGGGACGCGTGACTAGCTACGGTGCCATTGCCAAGTACTTGGGCACTGGAGGCAGCAGTCGTATGGTGGGCTGGGCTATGAATGCAGCCCATACCCTACCCGATGTACCTGCACACCGCGTGGTGAATCGCTCTGGTTTACTTACGGGTAAGCACCACTTCAAAACCCCGACCTTGATGGCAGAACTCCTCGAAGCAGAAGGCATAAAGGTGGTCAATGACCAGGTACAAAACTTTGAGCGAGTGCTCTGGGACCCGATGAAGGAGTTGTAAATTGTGGTTCACACCCAGCGTGGACGGCCACGCACGCGTATACGTCGGCCTATCAATATATATCCCAATACGTTTGTCAGGGATCGGCCTTCAGGAATAAAGATTTCAACCTAAAAATAATATATCCCGAAGAATCCATTGATCATCAACAACATATTTAAGGTCGCTTTAAATTCTTGTAGTATGACCGGCTACAAAATACGCTACACGGTCTTACTTTCCCGGTCTATTGTACCATTTATAGTCCTCCCACTTTTTTAGTTTCTTCCATATTGCCAGCGATTGGCGTTCTTCTATTTTACCATTACTATTGATAAATTTACCTCCCAACTCGTAAAATGTTTTAGTTAATGATTCAATAAAATAAAAGTTATTCACATAACTATAGAGCTCAATATAATTTCCAGAAACATTAAAATCAATATCATCAAAACCTGAGGATGAAAAACAAAACCCACCTATGTAGTTACAATCAATCTTAATTTCAGACCAACCCTTTTCTTTCCACTCTTCTTCCCTCTTTTCTTTCCACTTTTCATGTTTATCAATATCCGAACTTAAAACTTCGAGTACTTGCCGAGTACTTGTTGGCAGATTGATCATATCAAGACGAGCAGTTATATATATAGGTAACCCAGTCAGATCTTCAAACTTGTTTTTAATCTTTTCCATACTAGGAATTGAATCTTCAAAATATATTTCTGTCTCGCAAAGTCCCATAATTTATTTTCCTACATTGTTTACAACTTGTTCAATTATACCACTCTCTCCAGCTTCTGAATAAGTCGCAGAAATTACCAGAAGGTCATAATATTGCTTCCAGATAAAGCCAAAGTCTTATTCATGCTTCAAGTTTAAGGCTTAATTATGAAATTTCCAATCCCCTCCAATGGGCTTTTGATGACAATGCTGTCTGCATAATGGTACCTTCCAAATCGGAGGTAGGGCAATGTGGTCTGCAGTACTGTATCTCCCAAATCGGAGGTAGGGCAATGCTGTCTGCAGTACTGTATCTCCTAAATTGGAGGTAGGGCAATGCTGTCTGCAGTGTGGTATCTCCCAAATTGGAGGTAGGCCAATGTTGTCTGCAGTATGGTATCTCCTAAATTGGAGGTAGGGCAATGCTGTCTACAGTATGGTACCTCACAAATTGGAGGTAGACCAAAGCGATATGCAGTATGATGTTTCCAGACAGGAAACTTATACCTTACCGCAAAATAACCAAGATCATACTTTGACAGGCAATTACCTGCACCTAAATAAATAAGAACAAGACAACCAAAGACAATTGATAAGTTTGTGACACATGACAGGGCAGTACTATACCCTCTATCATAAAACTTCAAGAACAAATTTTAACAATTAAGACCAATGGGTTTAGCAGAAAAAAGATTAGCAGAGTCAATCAAAACAGAGAAACTTCCTAAGTTCGAACAGAAATTAAACGAAAGAGCTGGATATCCGATCAAAGTTGATATCGATTGGAATACATTTACTGCTTATGACGAATAC
>CAMFLX010000200.1 GCA_945957555.1 uncultured Cytophagales bacterium | reverse complement strand
ACCTCAAGCTAATGATAGCATAAAAAAAACATTGATTGACTATAAATCAAATACCCAACAACCAGATACTGGTAGTTTTGAATTGGCTAAAAAAGTAATATCTGCAACTAACGACAAAAATGGAAAAGAGTATTTTCCAGGAAGCTTATCTTATTTATTTTTCTATGATTGCTTACCAATGGAGTTTAAATACAAATGGCACCAAACGGAATTGGGACACTTTGAATTTAATGCAACCTTCTTCGCTTTACTTCGAGATAATAGTAAAGAGTTTGATGATTTTCTATACGGAGAGAGTGGTTACTGGGACGATAAATTAAAACCATTATTCGGAGAACATATTTTTAACGAAATAACACCCGAAACCGCAAAAGCAATTAAAAATACAATTGAGACAAATCACGTTTTCAAGGACAAACGATTTAAGAAGGATAGAGACAATTTTGTGCTTTTTTTGGAGATGACGATTAAAAATGAGTGGAGACTAATTTTAATAGATTGGGATTAAAAAAGTACAGCACACAACAAGGTATTGTCCTCAGTGCAGACATTCGAATAAAAGTTGAGAGCCAAGCATTAAAATCCCACACTTTTTTTTATTTTTAAGGCGTGTGGGTTTCAGTAACCGTGGATTGTGTAGCACTTTGAATCCTGCACCGAATACAATACTAACCGTTATGGGCAACCTTAAAAGACGACAACGAGTGAGAAAATTGACATTAATATTTTTTGGATTTTTAAATATGACATTTGCTATTGGACAGACTTATAGTTCGGTGACAAGTGACAAGGAAATTTATGACTTTCTGAATTGGATGACCGTGAACGACAGAAAATACGGAGAAGAACCAAAACTGAAACGAAAACAGATATATTACAAAATATTAAGTTGGGACACGACTAACTTCATAGCAAAGGACACAGCTTTAATAAATAAGTACCCGAATTTTAGTTTAGACCATCAATATATCTATCAAAGACGAGGCGGAACGGACACAATTTTTAAGCAACAATACAGAGACTTTTTGTTTAAGCAATTTACTGCAATTAAAGACACAATTTGGCACAATAAGTTTTCGAAATCAAATCTCTTGACAATTAAGAAACAGAAAAGACCGAATAGATATTATTATTCAATCCCTTTGTTTTCGGTAGACAAAAAATATGTTATCATTCACAGACAATATTATTGCGGAAGTTTGTGTGCCCACGGTGGCTACTATGTTTACAGACGACTTGACGACAAGAATTGGGAATACGTTACAGCAGTAAATACTTGGATAAGTTGACGAACAACGGACGACACATAGAAAGAAAGGCAGCCCATAACAAAAACAAAGGCGATGGTTTCGCATCGCCTTTGAGAATTATGAATTATGGAAAAGCTTAATCTTCTTTGGAGAACTTCGCAGTATAGGTTTGGTCAAAGCCCTTGATTTTCAAAAGATACAGATCCTAAGGTAATTTGCTTACATCTATACTATTTGATGAAGCATTGAAATCAAATTGATGCATCTCTTTACCTTGTTTGTCAAAGATCATTACTTCGTCTGCCTTTATGTTCGATGGAAATACTAATATGCCTTTTGTCGGATTTGGATGAATTTCTATATTGCTCGCTACTTCTCCATCAAGTAAACCAACCTGTGTATCTCTTTCGCCAATAGCATAATAAACGCCCCATTTAGCACCAGTAATAAGGTCAAATGTCGTTCCGTTTGATGAGATTTTGTCTGCATTGAGTTCTACATAATTGATGTCATAATTAGTAGTGGTCTGTTGCACCCCAAAGGCTAAACGTGTATCGGTTTTATTATATGTGGGATAGCCCAAAGTGTTGTTTTCTGCTATGAGATCCAGCTTGTTTGTTTCCAGATTCATCCCGATCTCGGCATAAGTAGCTGTTCCATTTGAAATGGCTTCATAGTCAAAGGCTATGATATTTGGAGAAGTTTTGGAGAAAGCAGGGTTTCCAATACTTTCCCCAGGTTCCAGGCCAGAAATAAGCTTGAAGATGTCTCCCGAGCCAAAGTCTTTGGCAGTGTTGTCCCAAACATTGATCATACCAATGTCCCAATATTCAAGATTCTCTCCCGTAGTGGTATTGGGGATCACGTTCCAAACATCATACACAATAAATTGACCCGTATAGTCCCAATCGAGACCATCAGCATATACTGAGTTGTCCGAGGTTATCCCATTTGTAAAGGTAGGATTGTACAAATGGAATTTAGCCCATTCGTTTTTGTCAAAATCAAAAACCCAAATAGCAGAGTCATGATCTAGTGTCACGGCTGCCAGTCTATTACCATCTTTAGAAATAGCCACACTGGACCAAATAGGATCGTCTTGAATGATAGATTCTTTGTAAGTCGCTAAGTTTACGTCAGTCTGAACTGTATGTAACTTCTGATCAGTTCCTACAAATACTGCGTTTTGTCCGTCATCGGTAATACTTGGTTTGTTGTACACTCCCACGGTTGTCAATATTTTAGCGATATTGGTACCAATGGCGTATAATCCGTCTGTGTCAGTAGGCGAGGTGTCATAACAAAGCATTAACTCATCACCAGGGTTAGCTGAAATTACAGGATCGTTATTGTTGTTGGATTGACCATCAAGTATACCAACGGCATCGAAAGCCTTCATGGCTTCTGTCACTGCAGTAGAACCATCACCATATTTATCTTTTGCTGATTGGATCACCGCTTTTCTCAGTTCCAAGAAACCAGAACTTTTGGTAAGGTATACTGTGAGTGCATTGTAGAACACATTAGCAGCCCTTTTTCTACTATTTAAGGCAGTAGCGTATAGATAAAATGCATGGTTTGGGATCCCGCTATTAATATGTACGCCACCATTGTCGCTTGTACCTTTATACATTTCATTGGTGTGTTTGGGTTGCCATCCGTTATCATTTAAGCTAGAGCCTCCATTGTGAGGATTCGAAAGGGATCTCAGGGCTCCAGATGGAAAACTAGATGTCAGTGTGACCTGCTCTCCAATCAGCCAATTAGAAGAATCCATCATGCAGCCAAATATGTCAGCCATAGATTCATTAATAGCACCAGACTCGTCTTTATACTCCAAATTAGCCGTATTTTGTACTACACCATGCGTCATTTCGTGTCCGGCAACGTCTATACTTCCCGCAAGTGGTTTGAAGGCTGTATTGCCGTTACCATAAAACATGGCTTTACCGTTCCAATAGGCGTTATCCAAACCTGTACCATCTTCGTCAACCACATTGATTATCGAGTAAATAGTACCACCGTTACCATCAATAGCATTTCTATTGTGGTTGTTTTTGTAATAATCGAAAGCGACCCCAGCGTTGTAATGTGCCGATACGGCCGTTTTATTCCAGTTGGTATTGTTGGTACTGGTGATGTTCTGAACTTTAAAATTGCTCCCAAAAGTACCTTTGGCATCGAGTGTAAAGATCGTGTCGACAGTAGTTTTACTATTGGCAGTGAAGGTTTTTGAGGCATCCATAAGGTAATAAGTAGACCCAAACTGATAAGTATTGATAGTTCTACTTGTGTTATTAAGGTCTGTAGCTGTTGCAGTTTTAGGGCCATCAACGTGACAGCTGGTTTTATAACCATCCAATATCTCACCAGTATTGGCATCTATAAAATATTGCCACTCTTCCAGCACATTAGGCCTTATAGATATCTGATAGGCCAATGTATAGGTTTTCAACAAGGTGTTGTTTGGATATATAAGTGTGTCGATGATCTGAGGGCCATTGTATTCCAGCAGTTTTTGGTGAAATTCAGGGATGAAAGCAAATTTTGTTTTACCATCCAAATCATCTAAGGCAATATCTATGGCTTTTTGGCTTGATAAAGAAGCGTTAAAAGTTTTGTTGGCTAGTATATGATAGCGTCCATTAAAAGCTGTACCATTACCTTGCTTGTCTAGATGCGCGATAACTTCGGCGCCATGGATCTTATAGCCAGAAAAGGTTTGGGACATCCTTATGTGGGTAAAACCTTGCTCGTCAGTGAGGGTTTGGTTTATAAGGAAATCTTGGGGATTGCTAATTCCTGTAACCTTTGCGAGTTGTTCAAGATAGGAGTAAGCCGCTTCTTTTTGATCATAGTTATCAAACGATTTGCGTTTAGCGTCGCTTACCTCTGTAGTTATAAAGTCAGGTAAGCCTGTCTTTTGGCTTTTAGATACCCTGATACTTTTGAAGGGATTTGCAAGCCTTGCATTGTTTAACAAGTCTGATATATTGTTTTTAACGTTGCCTTTGGGTGCATTACGTTGATTGTTGGTTTGCTTACGTCCGTCAATGATATGGGATTTGAACTTTGGCTTTGCAACAGTATTGCTTCCTGTTTTCTTTTTGATATCAAATTTCGATTGGCCATATGAGACGCTCAAGCTCAGACCTAAAAGAACAATGGCGTAGAGATTACTTTTCATACTGGGAGAATTTTAAGTTTTTAATGATTTCTTTGATGTTTTCGATGTACTGGAGTGTAGCAGCAGGGATTTCACTTTGATGCCAAACCATTTTAAGGATCTTACCCTTAGCGTATATCTCTATAAATTGGTAGGTATTGCCTGGGCTGTTCAGTTCAGCACCTTCCCGAAGAAGGCTTTTGGCATTTTTGAGAAGCTTTTTCCTTTTTTTACATTTGACAGGGGCCGACTCATTGTACTTGATGGAGACCATGCCTTTTCCTTTGAGCATTCGGGTGTTTTCAAATTTAAATACAGTTACACTGCCTGTGATTCCACCACCACTTCCGATTTTCAGAGAATCGATGTCTTGGGAATAAACTAGTGCAGACCAACTTAATAGTAAAACAAAAAAAATATGTTTCATGATATCGTAAATTTAGTAGATGTGAATAACCTAGCTTTGTTTTTCAGCCACTTAGCTACATTGTTTTCAAATTTAGAAAAATTTAGACAAAAGACCGTTCATTTTTTAGGTTTTTGCTCTGATTATTTTCTAATTTTAAAACTATAAATTGCGAAAAACAATTTTACGTTTGGTAAGGCAATTTTGGCATGATAGGTCAAAAAGCTATCAGGATGTCACAATAAATTAAGATATTGATATGGTACAAGTATATACAGAAGAATTGAAACAGCTATTTACGGAATTGTTTCACCGACAGGCTCAGCTAGTTTTAAGGGCACCAGGTCGCATCAATCTTATTGGTGAGCACACCGATTACAATGGTGGCTTTGTACTGCCTGCTGCTATGGACAAAGCTATCTATTTTGCGGTAGCCAAACGCGATGATGGACAGTGCCATCTCTATTCGGAGAATATGTCGGAAAGCCATACCTTTTTGGTAGATCAGCTGAAGAAGGACGGACCTTCGTGGTCGAATTATATCAAAGGAGTCTTGGCCGAATTACAGAGATTGGGTTTGCCTGTTGGAGGCTTTGATATGGTTTTTGGAGGGGATATCCCCCTCGGTGCAGGTGTTTCGTCTTCTGCAGCACTTGAGTGTGGTGTATCGTATGCCATGAATGTACTTTACAGCTTAGGCCTAGACAAACTTCATCTGGTAAAACTTGCCCAAGCGGCTGAAAATAACTTTGTAGGGGTCAATTGTGGCATTATGGATCAGTTTGCGTCTATGATGGGCAAAAAGAATTCGGTGATTCAGTTGGATTGTAGGTCTTTGGATTACAAATACTTTCCTTTTGAAATGTCGGAGTATGTGGTAGTCCTCTGCGATACAGGGGTAAAACATAACTTGGGGACTTCCGAATACAATACGCGTCGTAATGAATGCGAGGCGGGTGTGGCTATTCTGAAAAAACATTACCCTAAAGTAGAAACATTAAGGGATGTTTCTGTGGCTACATTTCTAATTCATGAAAAAGAATTTCCAGAAGTCGTTTTCAAGCGATGTAAATATGTAGTGGAGGAGATCGCTAGGGTAGAGGAGGCCTGTGCCTTGCTTTTGAAAAACGATTTGGAAGCGTTTGGTGCAAAAATGTATGAAACACACGACGGGCTTCAACATCTGTATGAAGTAAGTTGCGATGAACTAGACTTTTTGGTAGATGAGACTAGAAACAATGCACATGTGATTGGCTCGAGAATGATGGGTGGTGGTTTTGGTGGCTGTACCATTAATTTGGTTCATAAGGACTTTGTTGACTCATTTATTAAAAGTGCAGCATTAGCGTATCAACAAAAATTTGGGATACCCTTAAAAACCTACCAATCGGTGATTTCTGATGGCGTGAGCATACTTGAGAAGCATTTAGATGCACCCATGGGCTGGTAAAAATTAGAATCAACAATATATCATAGGCATGTATGGCAGGCGCAATACATGCCTATTTTTTTTTATTATATAAACCCAGAATAATCATTAGAAATTTACTGCGACAAAATGCTACCTCAAATTCATTTCGATACTCGTTTTTCTTCATTCAAGCTAGCATTACTAGCTTTTCGTTCAGAAAAACTCCGTGCCTCATGACTTTTTCCTATCATTTCGTCTCGCTACAAAGTCTAATGCTTAATCTGGGATAATGCAATTTTACCCATGGGTATCATATCGCCCGTCCCTACTGGACTTGCGTTGGATATGGATCAAAAGCCTCTTGTTGATCAAAATCAATATGATTTCTTCTAATCCTTTAAGGGGAACTGCACTTTTTTAGGAATAAATTTAAATATTTCGTTACCATTCCATTCGTAAAATTGATCTATACTATGAATGAACAATTTAGATAAGTCTTGCTTATGAAGAGAATCATTACTTTAACACTATTGGTATTGCTTGCCAAGTTTCATGGCAATGCACAAAAAACGGTATGGAAGCCCGCTGAATGGTCAAGGGCGGGAACCGATTTTTATGGTAGGCTTAACGATACGAGATCTTATCAAACTGCCAATTTTGTTATTTTTTGGGGAGACGCGGTAGGCAACGATCCCACAACTGCCACACCAACCGATCGGAGATTTAGCCCTAAAGGTGTTTGCGATACCCTAGAGTTTATTTACCGGAGATTCATCGGAGAACTTAAGTTTTGTTCTGATGCCCCCACAACCAATTTGGGAAAATACAAGATTATCATTGTCATGTTAGGGACTTTTGGGGCCAATGGCCCACAAGGGTTTGCCTACGGTGGCACTTACGAGGGTGTGATCGGTGCCATGTGGGTGGATCCCAATGCCGTGAAAGATGGTGGTGCCTTGAGCCACGAACTGACGCATACGCTACAGGGCATGATAGCCATTCAGGAAAATAAAGTAGGAGGAGGTTTTAACGGTGGCGATGCCACTGGGTTTATTTGGGAAGGTCATGCCAATTACATGCGCTCCATGATCTATCAGAAAATGGCCGATACCGATATCCCAAGATGGATGGCAACACGAAACTACCATTGGAGTTCTACAAGGCACCACTACGCAAATTTCCACTTGCTCATGTACATCCAAGAAGCTGATGGTTTTGATATGACCAGACGCTTGTGGGCCGAATCAAAAGCCAATGAGCATCCTTTGCAGACCTTGGCAAGACTCAAAGGCTTTAACCAAAGCCAACTCAACGATTACTTATATAATTACGCTAAAAAACAGGCTACTTTGGATATCCCAATTGACAAGAACTCCAATGTGAATCCGAACAATAGTTTTGGATCGGTGATCAGGGGCGTAGTTAATAACCTCAAAACCCAGCAGCCTCGTTATTTATGGAAGCAGTATACTTTGTTGAAACAAGTGGCGGGTAGTACGGACCGATATGTCGTGCCTGACGAATGGGCTCCCCAAGATTATGGTATGAATATCATACCTCTATATACTACCTGTACTGGAACCAGTAAAGTGGTGACTGTTAAGTTTAAAGGGCATACGGAGGTAAACCCTAACTATGCAAGCTGGAGGTATGGTTTTGTAACGGCCAAGTCTGATGGTACCATATCTCGCTACAGCCCTATGTATTCTGCAAATGAAGCGGAAATCAGTTTTGACCAACAATCCACAGAAACACAAATGTTTTTGGTAGTATATGGGGCACCAAAGGTACATACCTCATATGTCTGGGAACCTGGCTTTCCTAAGATTAAGCGTTATCCTTATGAGCTTAAGATCGCCAATGCCGTTCCTGAGGGTTACCAAGCTGACGATAGTTTCAGAAGCTATCTGAGAACCAATGGAAAGAAACATACGAATGGTGGTGGATGGATCACTAACGGTACTACCATTGCTAGTACGGTATACGTAGGTCCTAAAGCCATAGTGAGAGGTGGTAACTACTCTGGTAATGTCAGGATTGAGGGAACGGCCCAAGTATATAATGCGACCATGAGTGGTAATGTAATCATCAGGGGGAATGCATGTATCAATGGAGGTACTTATTCTGAAAATGCAATCGTTGAAGACAACGCATTTATGGAAGCGTGTACCATGAAAGGGACCGCTTTATCTACTGACAATATCTTTGTCTTTGGGGTGAACTACAGCGGTAATGTGATCATGGGTGGCGACTCTGAAAACGGCGATTGTGCCTCTGGTGTGTATCTACAGTTTCCACACAACAATAACGGACGTACACAGTGTGATGGTAAAGGGGCCTCTGATGCTTCCAATCAAGATGTGAATCCGACGTATACCCTGTTTACCGATGCTCAAATGAACTTTGCTGCGACACCAAGTTGCAGTGCTACGGTTACAGACCTTGATGAAGTTCAAGTAGAAAATACAGGGCTTGTAGTGTATCCAAATCCCTCTCAAGATGGGTTTAAGCTAGCATCAAACAATTCACTACAGATCCATTCCATGAAGATCTATAATGCCCAAGGTATTCAGGTATTTGAAAAATCCGACATTGAAACATCTTCGGTAGAATTTGGTGCTAATTTAGAGGAAGGTACTTACCTGATCAAGCTCCAATACATTTCAGGCAAAACAGCAGAGTTTAAATTAATAAAAACGAGATAACCCTAAATAATTTTTTGTCAAGGCCACCAGAATATTCTTATTCTTGGTGGTTTTTTTGAGTGATCCCTCATTTTGTACATTAGGAAACATGACAACGAGATTTAAAACCCTACTCATATTTCAAGACCCGTTCACATCACTGGCCTATCGCTACATGTCTTGTCCGTTTATAGGAAAGAATTGGGGGCAATGGCTCCTCTAGCATGGGCAATGGATATTAACGAGGCGACTATTTAATAAGTGTGTCATTTTATGATATTGTTTAGTTGGACAATCTGATTTATAGATACACAATGTTTAAAACACTTGGTTTTTAGAACGATAAAATCGCTTTTTCGTTCCACCCACGTTTACAACAAATACGTAGGAGAAGTGGATTGCTGTGCAAAACATTAATTTAACCTCAATTCGGGATAAGGAAAAACATGTATTGCTTATATCTTTTTG